>JAIPGA010000026.1 GCA_021736445.1 Synergistales bacterium
GCGCCGCTGTCTGTAGCCGGGCATGTTGAAGGCCCGGACGATGCTGTCGGCCAGATGCTCCATGTCATGGGGGTTCACGGCCATGACATAGCGGTTCATCTGCACCGCCGATCCGGCGAATTCGCTGAGGATGACCACGCCCCGTTCGTCGATGCTGGAGGCGCAGAACTCCTTGGAGACCAGATTCATCCCGTCTTTCAGTGGGGTGATGAGGGCGATATCGGCGAAGCGGTACAGGGCCACCAGCTGTTCCTTGGGGATGGCGCGGTACATGAAGACCACCGGTACCCAGGAGGTGGTGGTGAACTTTCCGTTGATGCGGGCGACGATCTTTTCGATCTCCTCCCGGAGGTCCTGGTAGGCGGCGACCCCCTCCCGGCTGGGAACGACGAGCTGGATGTAGGTGAGCTGCTCGTGGAGTTCCGGGTAGCGTTCCAGCGCATTTTCATAGGCCTTGAGGCGTTCCGGGATGCCCTTGGAATAGTCCAGGCGGTCCACGCCGAGCATGAGGCGCTTGTCACGGTGGACGGTTTTGAGCCGCTCCATCTCTTCTTCCACCGCCTCTGTGCCGGCAAGGGTGTCGAACTCCTTGAAATCGATACTGATGGGGAAGGCCCCCAGGGTGATCGTGGATTCCCCCAGAGAGAGACGGATCGTCGGCCCGCGGCCGAAGATCCGCGCCTTGGGCCAGAAGGCCCGGACGCAGGAGACGAAGTTGCGCCGGTCCCGGATGGTCTGGAAGGCGACGAAGGAGTATTCCAGCAGGCTGCTGAGGATCTCCTGGCGCCAGGGCAGTCGCAGAAAGATATCCGGAGTGGGGAAGGGGATATGCAGAAAGAAGGCGCAGTTGCGCTGCACCCCCAGCGCCTTCATGGCGTGGGCGACGCCCATGAGATGGTAGTCGTGGATCCAGACGAAGTCCTGTTCCCTGGTGTGGCGGGCCGTCACCTGGGCGAACATCCTGTTGACCCTGGTGTATCCCTTCCAGTAGGAGGGGTCGAAGTGGCACTTCTGCGGGAAATCGTGGAAGAGCGGCCAGAGGACGGCGTTGGCGAAGCCTTCGTAGTAGAGTTCCCTGTCCTCTTCGCCCATGAGAACGGGGATGAGGCGGTAGCCGCTCTCTCTGGAGACGGGGCCGAGGATATTCCGTACCGTCCGCAGCCCCATGGGTTCGGTTGAGCCCGTCCATCCGATCCAGATGCCCCCGCGGTTTTTCAGTACAGGGTTCATGGCGGTCACCAGACCTCCGGAACCGGCGGTCACGCTCCACTCCCCGTCGTTCTTTTCGATTTTTATAGGAAGCCGGTTGGAGACGACAACAAGTCGTTCCCTGGCTGTCTGTTCGGCTTCGGCACTCACGGGCCTCAACTCCCTTCGCCGTTCATTGCGGTCTCAGTCGCTTTTTTGCGCACAGTCGGCCCATGTGTCCAGGAAATGCAGGAGTTCCTCCGGGGGGACGAGCCAGAGCTCGGCTTCCGTGGGCCGCCATGTGGTGCGGACCAGTATGGGGAGCCCTCTTCCCCGCAATGCTCTGAAGGCGTCCTCGTCGGTGTCGTCGTCGCCGAGATAGGCGACCGCGGGGGAGTCCCCGCCGCTCTGGAGAACGCTGTGTACGGCGTCTCCCTTGTCGATGCCGGGAAGCCGGACCTCGATGCCCCCGTCGAAGGTGCTTGCGGAAAGCTCGTGTTCCCGGACCGAGGCTTCGCCTTCCGCTTTGAACTGTTGCCGGAAGCGCTCCCACGCTTCGGGCGAAGAGCTGCGGCTGTGGAGCGCCAGCGAAAAGGGCTTCTGCTCGATGGCCTGCGGAGGCAGGATGGCCCGGGCCAGCTGCTCAATCTTCTGCAGTCCGGTGCGCTGACGCTGCGAAAGCTGTTCCCGGTGCAGTGTTCCGTCGGGAAGACGCTGTTCGCAGCCGTGGGAGCCCCATATCTCCAGTTTTCCGGCTACGGGAAAGAGGGTGACGATGTCGGCCGCAGGCCGTCCGGAGATGATCACAACCCTGTTCCCCGCGGCGCTCAGACCTTCGACGCGTTCCGATATCCCTTCATAGGGAACGGCCCTGGTGCGGTCGCTCCGGAAGGGAGCGAGCGTTCCGTCGTAGTCCAGCAGCAGGATTCCTGTGGCGGCGTGCTGCAGGTTCCTCCAAAAGGGCTGCAGCACCTCGCTGTCCAGCGGCATCAGACAAAGACCTCGAGCCGCTCCGCTTCCGTTTCGTGCTGCAGGGCCACCATGATGGCCAGCACATTCCGCAGCTGCTGGGTGATGAGGAAGTTGTCGCGCACGTATTCCCGGCCGTTTTTCCCGATCCGTTCGGCCTGATGGCGGTGTTTCAGCAGGTACCGGAGCCTGAGGGCGGCGCCTTCCGGGGTCTGGACACGGAAGCCGGTGAACCGGTCCAGCACCTGGAGTCTGATGCCCCCGACATCCCCGCCGATGACAGGTCTGGATTTCCACATGGCTTCCGAAACGGTGAGGCCGAATCCCTCCCGTATCGACTTCTGGAGGATCACATCCGCCCCGCGCTGCAGGGCGTTGATCGTTTTGTGGGCGTTGGGCGGAAGGACGAGGATATGGACGTCCGGGTCCTCGGCGGCGGCCTGGTGGACCTCCTGCAGCACCCTGTCTCCTTCCGGATCGTCGGTGGCGCCCCCGCCGGCCAGGACGAGCTGCAGATCCTGGTGTTCCTTGCAGATCCGGTAGGCCTTGATGACCCCTACGGGATCCTTGAAGCGGTCGAAACGGGAGACCTGGAGGACAATCGGTCGGTGGGGATCGAGTCCGTAGCTCCGGATGGTCTGCTCCACCTCGTTGTCGGGAAGGTCCACGTTCTTGTCGCTCAATGGGTCGATGCTGGGAGGCACCAGGTATTGGAGATGGGGGAGTGGGCGAGCAAAGTCGGGCAGCGAGAAGATGCTGGCGTCGTAGTTGTTGACATATTTTTTGATAGTCCGCCAGGTCTTGCGGTGCGGGCGGCTGACGTCGATATGGCAGCGCCAGATCCACTTGCCTTTGCGCTGGGGAAAGAGCGAGAGCAGCGGGCAGGGCTGAGGGTCGTGGATGAAGACGAAATCGGCGTTCTGGAGGATCTCGCCGAGTTCGCCCTGGGCATGTCGGTTGACGGATTCGAAGAGCGACCACTGTTCGTCGTTGATCTCCACACTGTTGCCCTGCAGGGCGTTGTGGATCGATTTGGTGACCTCGAAGAACTGCTCTTCCCCCTGGATGATCTCCCACTGGGCGTCGATACCGATACCCTGCATGAGGGGAACGAAGCGGTTCAGGATCTCTGCCACCCCACCGCCGGAGCGGGTGGAGTTGACGTGGACGACGCTCTTGCCCTCCAGCTTGCTTCCCAGCTGTTTGATCTGGGAGATCACCGGCGCGTCGACGACGTCGGCGTAGGATTCCAGAAGGGTCGTGTTCATGCCGCTTCACCTCCCTTGAGGTACCTGCGCAGTGTCTGGGCGACGTTGGCCCGCAGTTCCGTCAGCGAGAGGAGATGGGGATCGAGGTGGAGCAGCGCCTGTTTGGCCTTCTGGGCCTGTTCGTCGTCGAAGAATCCCAGCCAGAAGGAGAAGTCGTCCTCCCGTTCGGGGGTCCGGCGGTGGGCGTCGATGAAGTGGTAGAAGATGCTGCCCCGTTCCAGCTGGGCCACGGTATCGGGGAGCTCCTCCGGCTGATAGACCTGGATGCCGGTGTCGAAGACGAGCATCGTAGCCCTTGTGAAGTAGAAGGGCCGTTCGGCGCGGACCCAGGAGAAGAAGTCGTTTTCGTCGTAGCGTTCCTCGATCAATCCGACGAGCTCCTCCCGGAGTTCCTCGAGGTTGGCGAAATCCGTGGGGTTGATGACACTCATCTTCTCGGCGAGCGCCCTGTCGTGGAGCGCTGCGTCGGTCCACCAGGCGAAGTCGTTGTTGAACTCCGATTCGCCGATCTGGGGTTTCATGAGGCGTCCCCAGAAGTGGTAGTGCAGGCTTCCGGTGGAGACGTGCAGCAGTCCGTCGCGCAGCTCCAGAAGCGAGCTCGCTTCAACACCGGTGCTGACGGTGATGAGCTCGCAGTTTCTCAATTCTAAGGGGTTGGGGTGTTCCAAGGGAGATCCTCCTTTCGGACCGGAAGATACGGTGAGGGGGACCGGCGAAATGGGCAGCGATGTTATTTGCCGACGCAGAATTCTGAAAATATTGTATCTAAGAGTTTATCATCCCACTGATAGCCAAGCAACCGTTCAAGAGCCTCTCTTCCTTCCGCAACGCTGTGGGCCAGCAGATCCTCCGCCGGTGCCGTGATGCCGAGCAGCTCCACGGCATCGGTCAGAGAAGCGTGCGCCTCCTTCAGCTCGCCCAGCTGGCGGCTTGAAGCGCTGAAGTCGGGGGAGAGGGCGGGGGTGACGCCGCCGACAGCGAGAATGTGTGCCTTGAGCTCTTCCAGTCCTTGCTTCTGCTCCGCCGAGATGGGGCAGACCGGGGCCTCCTCGGCGAGTGTCCGTATCTCCCCGATGCCGGTTACCTGCGGCAGGTCGGATTTGTTCAGCGCCACCACAAAGGGGCGGTCCGCTATCCTTGCGGCCAGGGTGTGGTCCTCTTCGGAGAGGGGGCTGTTGCCCTCGATGACCCACACCCGCACATCGGCGTCGCGGAAGGCGTCCCAGGCGCGTGCGATGCCTGCTGCTTCCACAGGATCCTCGGTTTCGCGCAAGCCCGCCGTGTCGGTGAGCCGCAGCGGGATGCCCTGATGGGAGAGCACCTCTTCGATGACATCCCTGGTGGTGCCGGGGATGGCCGTCACAATGGCCCTGGCCTCGCGGACCAGTGCGTTGAGGAGCGTGGACTTCCCCACGTTGGGGCGGCCGACGATGGCGATGCGTAGGCCTTCCCGGAGATAGCGTCCGGCGTTGCACTGGGCGATCAGATTCTCGAGCTCGTCCTGCAGGGCGGCGAGTGTGGCCGTGAGGTCCGTTCCGTCCAGTGCGGGGAGCTCTTCTTCGGGATGATCCAGCCGCACCTCCAGCTGAGCCGAGATCCGGAGGAGTTGCTGGTAGAGCGGCGAGAGCCGCCCGGAGAGGCCGCCGGCCAGGGAGCGGTAGCCGCCTTGCAGTGCGCTGTGGCTCCTGGCGCGGATCAGACCCAGCACCGCCTCCGCCTGGGGGAGGTCGATCCGGCCGTTCAGGAAGGCCCGGCGGGTGAACTCCCCGGGTTCGGCGATGCGCGCGCCGATGGCGACAGACTCCTCGACGATCTCCCTGGCCACCAGCGACCCGCCGTGGCAGTGCAGCTCCACCACCGGCTCCCCGGTATAGCTCCTGGGCGGACGGAACCATACCGCCAGGGCTTTGTCCAGTGGCTTTCCGTGACGGTCCAGGGCGGTGCCGTACCGCATGGTCCAGGGCGGGATCTCGTGGAAACGGCAATATTTGGGGCGGAACAGAGCTGCCCCCAGTTCGGTCGCCCTGGAGCCGGAGAGCCTGATGATGGCGATCCCCGCCTCTCCATAGGCGGTGGCCAGGGCGACGATGGTGTCTTCGTTCATGGATGCCCTACTCCTCCGTTCCTCCCGGTATGGCTGCTGGCGGTATGGATATCCCCCGGCGGGATTGCGTTGTCAAAAACAGAAAGGGTGCGGGCGGGGGTGTCTCCGCCGCACCCGCCTGTACGTGCAGGTTCTCTTTGGAGATCTAGAGGAGTTCCCGCATGGCTGTGCCCAGCCGCTTGCACCCCTCGTCGATCTCCTCGGGGCCGGCGAAGGTGTAGCACAGCCGGACGTTGTGTTCGCCTCCTCCGTTGGGGTAGAAGGGTTCCCCGATGACAACGGCCACCTTCTGTTCCACCGCCTTGTTGAAGAGGTCCCGGGCGTTGATGTTCGGGGTCTCCAGCCAGAAGAAGAAGCCTCCCTCCGGGGTCACCCAGGAGACCTCCTCCAGGGGAAGGTGCTTCCGGAAGGCCTCCTCCATGGCGTCCCGTTTGACCCGGTAGTGGTCGATGATCCTGGGGAGGAAGCGGTCCAGCTGTCCGCTGTTGGCGTATTCGTAGACCAGCGCCTGGGTGACCACCGAGGTGGAGACATCGACGCCCTGCTTGAAGACGCACATCTTTCGGATCAGGTCCTTGTCGCCGGCGCACCAGGCGACGCGGGTGCCCGGCGCCAGGATCTTGGAGAAGGAGCAGGCGAAGATGACGCTGCCTGTGGTGTCCAGCGAGAAGAGCGAAGGGGGGTCCTCGCCGTCAAAGCGGACATAGCCGTAGGGGTCGTCCTCCAGGACCAGCAGTCCGTGGCGGTTGGCGATCTCCAGCAGCTTGCGCCGGCGGTCTGCGGGGAGGGTGCACCCCAGGGGGTTGTGGAAGTTGACGATGGTATAGATGTATTTGATCGTCTTCCCCTGGCTTTCGGCCTTCCGGATGGTCTCTTCCAGGGCGTCCATCCGCATTCCCTCTCCGTCGCAGGGTACGCCGAGGATCTCCGCCTTGTGGTTGTGCATGTTGAGCGTCGAGCCGAGGAAGGTGGGCTCCTCGCTGATGATGCAGTCGCCGGGGTTGATCAGCGTCCAGTTGAGGAGGTCCACCACCTGGGAAGATCCCGAGGTGATGAGGATCTCATCGTCTTCGAGGGTGCGTCCCATGCGGGGAGCCGTCCAGTTTGCCAGGAACTCCCGGAGCGGGGCGTAGCCCTCGGTGGTGCCGTACTGCATGACGTCCTTTCCCTCCCGGAGGAGGATTCTTGCGGAGTCGTGGAACTGCTCCACCGGAAAGATCTCCGGATCGGGCATTCCGCCGGCGAAGGATATCATGCCCGGCTGGCGGATGAGGTGCAGCATTTCCCGAATCGGTGAAGGCTGGATGTTCAATGTGGCGTCGCTGTACAGGTGTTTCCACCGTTCACTCATCGATTCTCTCTCCCTTCTTCTACCTGTGGTGTCGGCCCCTCTGCGGTTTCTTCCCTACATCTCTTCGATGGCCGAGGCCAGACGCTGGGCTCCCTCTTCGAATTCCTGTTCACCGGCGAAGGTGAAGCAGGTTCTGAGATACTCCCTGCCGCCGCCTTCGGGGAAGAAGGCCTCGCCGATGACGAAGGCCACCCCTTTGTCGACGGCCTTGTAGAAGAGCTCCTTCGTGTCGATGCCCGGCAGTCTGAGCCAGAAGAAGAACCCGCCCTCGGGGATGGTGTACTCCATCGAAGAGGGGAGGTGGCTGTTGAAGGCCCTGGCCATGCCGTCCCGTTTGGTTCGGTAGTGGTCGATGATCTTGGGGAGGTGGCTGTCCAGGTGTCCCTGCCGGCAGTATTCGTAGACCAGGGCCTGGGTGACCACGCTGGTGCAGAGGTCGCTCCCCTGTTTGACCATGACCATCTTTCGGATGACGTCCTTGGGGCCCACCGCCCAGGCGACCCGTGTGCCGGGGGCCAGGATCTTGGAGAAGGAACAGGCGTAGACGACGATACCGTCGGTATCCATGGAGTAGATGGTCGGTCTGTGTTCGCCGTCGAAGCGGAGATGCCCGTAGGGGTCGTCCTCGAAGATGGGGAGTCCCTGCTCCCCGGCGATCTCCAGAAGTCGTTTCCTGCGCTCTGTGGAGAGGGTGTAGCCCGAGGGGTTCTGGAAGTTGACGATGCTGTAGATGAATTTGACCGTTTTGCCGTCGGCTTGTGCGCGCTTGATCGTCTCGGGGATGGCCTCCACCTGCATACCCTCGGTGTCGCAGGGCACGGTGTAGAAGGCAGCCTGGCGGTTCCGCAGACTGTGCAGTGCGCCGGGGTAGGTGGGCGCTTCGACGATGACGGCGTCGCCGGGGTTCAGCAGGACGGCGCCGAAGAGATCCATGATCTGCTGCGATCCCGTGGAGATGAGCATGCGGTCCGGGTCGGAGACCTCGCCCATACGCGGTTCCATCCACTGCGCGAGGAACTCCTTCAGCGGGGCGAAGCCTTCGGTGCCGCCGTACTGGAGGACCTCCTTGCCCCGTTCCTTGAGGATCCGGGCGGAATCGCCGAATTCCTCGATGGGGAAGATCTCGGGATCGGGCATGCCTCCGGCGAAGGAGATCATTCCCGGGCGTTTGATGAGTTTGGCGAGCTCCCGGATTGGAGATGGTTTGAGCTGCAGGCCTACCTCGGAGTAGAGGTTGTTCCAAAGCTGTTCTGACACGGCAGTCACTCCTCCCAAGCAATTGGTGCGTCACTGGTTGGCATTATACCATTGACGTTCCGGTGGAAAACGCGGGAAACGCCATGCGCGGGAACGGTCGGTGGGCGGACGATCTGTGCCCCGGGGAGCGTTTGATCCGCAGCAGATGCTGGGAAAAGAGATGTGGAGCTTTTCATTGTCGCGATGGTTTGGTAAACTCCTTGTATCAATCCCAGTGGAGGCGTGGCATGATTTCCCAACTGCTTTCCTGGCCTGCCTATACGATGCCCGCGAGCAGACAGACCCGACGGGAAGCCGAAGGTGTCAGGCGTTCGGCTTCCTCAGGGGAGGCTGTGGTGTCAAGGCTTCGGCGGGAGACGCTCTTCTCGGCGGACACCCTCGAGAGTGCCGGGCAGCGTATGCTGCGGATCACGGGGGGGAGGGTGCAGACCAACATATTCCCGGAGCCGGCTCCCGCACCGGAGCGGTACGATGGCTCCGATCCGGAGGGGCAATCCCGGAGGCGCGGGGAGTCGGTAGCACTGCCGAGGATCCGCAGCCGACTGGAGAGCGAGCCCCGGCAGGTCTACCGCCGGTATGCCCGGCAGGCCTACCGGCAGCGTCTGGCGGGACGGAATCACAGGGTGATGCGGCCTCCCTTCACGATGACCGCGTGAGGTGGAGGGTCCCCGAAGGGGGCTTTCTGCGGCGCGCCCTGTTCCCTGCATAGGGGGACATCGGAGGGACGGCCTGCGGATTGGGGCTTGACAGGGAGACGATGGAAAGCATATATTGCTGGGCAATTATCTGCGATATACGAGCAATCGGGATGGCCATGGCAATCCCTGGAACGCTGAGTCGGCTGAGTGCCATGAGGGGACAGGCCGGTCTGGAGCCGTTAACCGGGAGAGGAGCGGAGAAGCTGTGCGAGAACAGATGAGACAACAGGGCCGTCAGATCTGTGCAGGTTATGGAGGAAGCTCCCGGTCTTCCGTCGGTTCGTGTCCTATCGTCGGCGGTGGAACCGGATAATCTGTGACTGGGAGGCTTGCAGGGGAAGGAAAAACGAAAAGGGAGCCAGGGTGACCGGTCGTCAGGGCCGGTCTTTTTTTTGTATCTACCAGGAAGGAGGCGTATCGATGGATCGCTATCTCGTCACACCGGGCCCCGTCCCGGTACCCCAGGGAGGGCAGGAGGCCGGCGTCAGGCAGCCCGTGAGCCACAGGGAACCGGCCTTCTCCGTGCTCCTCGCCCGGGTGGTCAACAGACTCAGGGATCTTCTGGATACCAGCGGGCCGGTGGTGGTGCTCCCCTCTTCGGGGACCGGTGCCCTGGAAGCGCTGGTGCAGAACCTGATTGCGCCGGGTGAGCGGGTGCTCTCTGTCTCCTGCGGCGCCTTTGGGGAGCGGTTCCGGGAGATTGCCCGCCGGCGGGGGGCAGAGGTGGTGCCCCTCGATATCCCCTGGGGGCGGGCCGTATCGCCGGAGGAGGTCCGGAGCGCCCTGCGAAACAGCGGCGGGGTCGCGGCGGTGCTGTTGACCCACAACGAGACCTCCACAGGTGTGGTCAATCCGGTGGAGGCGATCGCTTCCGTGCTTCCCGGGAAGAAACCGCTCCTGCTGGTCGATTCGGTGAGCGGCCTGGGTGCCATGCCCTGCTTCCCCGAACGATGGGGGGTCGACGGTCTGGCCAGTGCGTCGCAAAAAGGGTTGCTCGCTCCACCGGGACTCGGGATCGCCTGGCTCTCGCCGCGGGGATGGGAGAAGGCCTCTGCGGCCAGTCAGGGAGGACTCTATTTCGATCTGCCCTCCTACCGGGAGCGGATGGAGGGGGGGCGGCCGCAGACGCCCTGCACGCCGGCCGTGACGCTGCTCAACGTTTTGGACGCCACTCTGCACCTGATGGTCTCGGTGGGCTACGGCAACTGGTTTGCGGAAAAACGCCGCTTTGCCGCCGTGCTCTGCGGGCTGGCCGAGTCGATGGGGATCCCGCCGCTGGTGGAAACGCCGGACCACCGCTCTCCCGGGGTGACGGCGCTCTCGGTGCCCGGGGCAGGGGGCTGTCTGCAGGAGCAGCTGCGTGCCCTTGGTATGGAGACAGCCGGCGGGCAGGGACCTCTGAAGGGGGAGATTGTCCGGATTGCCTCCTATGCGCAGGTCGGGTGGATGGATCTCAGCCTCATTGCGGGAACGCTTTTCGCCGCAGCCCGGGAGTGCGGTATGTCCGTGACTGCCCCGGATATCGAGGGTGCGTGGGAACAGTGGAAGGAGGGGCGGCATGTGGAAGATACTGATCACAGACGTCATTGACGCCATGGGAATCGAGCTGCTCCAGCAGGCCCGGGATGTGGCGGTGGAACAGCGGCTCCATCTCTCCGCTGAAGAATTGAGGGAGGCCATCGGCGGCTACGATGCCCTGATCACCCGAAGCGGCACCCCTCTCGACGCCGGGACGCTGCATCGGGCCAAGCGCTTGAAGGTGGTGGCCCGAGCCGGTGTAGGGGTCGACAATATCGACCTGGTGGCCGCGAGCAAGCTTGGTATCGTGGTGCTCAACGCCCCCACGGGGAACACCCTGGCGGCGACGGAGCTCACCTTCGCCGATACGCTGGCCCTGCTGCGCAAGGTCCCCCAGGCCTCCCGGTCGGTGATGGAGGGCAAGTGGGAGCGCAAGGCCTATGTGGGCATCCAGCTCTACGGGAAGACGCTCCTGATCGTGGGGCTGGGACGGATCGGCAGCAATGTGGCCCGACGGGCCAAGGCCTTCGGCATGCAGGTGCTGGCCTACGATCCCTATATCGCGGCCGAGAAGGCGGAACACCTCTCCGTGGAGCTTGTGGACGACCTCCACGGTGCCCTGGCCCTTGCCGACGTGGTGACCCTCCATGTGCCGCTCACCGGCGAGACCCGCTGCATGGTTGATGAGGTGGCGCTGAAGGCGATGAAGGAGGGGGCCTATCTGGTGAACTGCGCCCGCGGCCCTCTGCTCGATGAGCCTGCCTGCGCCGCGGCCCTCCGGAGGGGGCACCTGGCCGGCATCGCCACCGATGTCTACGCCTCTGAACCGCCGGGGACGGATCATCCTCTTTTCAGCGAGGATCTCCTGGACAGAGTGGTGGCCACACCCCACATCGGGGCCAACACCCGGGAGGCGCAGTCGGAGGTCTCCAGGATCGCCGCCGCCAATCTGCTGGCGGCCTTGCGGGGGAGCTACTACGAGCACGCCGTGAATCTCCCCTTTATGCACCAGCAGCTGGACCATACGGAGAAGCAGTACCTTGCTCTGGCGCGGAAGATCGGCAATGTGGCCGCCACGGTGCTCCGGATGCCGCCGGAGACGGTGAAGGTCACCCACCGGGGCACCCTTTCCCGGAAGCGGAACGGTCCGGTCCCCTTCGACGCGCCCTGCCCCTATTCGCCCTACACCACTGGGACCTTGAAGGGACTGCTCGAGATCCACCAGGGCCCGGAGGTCTCCTATATGGGTGCGCCGCTGCTCGCCGAGGAGCGGGGGATTCAGATCGAGGAGAGCTGGGCGGATTCCACCACCTATCTGTCGATGATCGAGGGGTGCGTAGCAGGCGGTCGCGACGAGGTGCGGATCAGTGGAACGGTCACCGAGGACAGGCGGCAGCGTATCGTCCAGATCAACGGATACTGGCTGGAGTTCATCCCCGAGGGGACACTGCTGATCTTCCAGAATCACGACCGTCCCGGCGTGATCGGGACGATCGGGACGGTACTGGGGGATGCCGGCATCAACATCGCCAACTTCGCCCTGGGCCGGAAGAACGGGAGCGGTCTCGCCCTCGGCGCGGTGCAGGTGGACAGCGCCATCGGAGGCGCTACCCTGGATCGGCTGCAGGAGGCCGCCGATCTCCTCTGGGCGGTGGAGATCCATTTTCCTGATGAGGGGGCGGTCTCGTGAAACTGGTTCTGGTGCGCCACGGGGAAACCGCCTGGAACCGGGAGGGCCGCTTCCAGGGTCGGATGGACATACCGCTGAACGAGACCGGACGGGAGCAGGGACAGGCTGTGGCAGGGGTCCTGGGGGACTACCCGCTGGATGCCCTCTGCACGAGCCCCCTGGCCCGGGCTGCGGAGACAGCCGGATTCACGGCCGCCGCACAGGGGGTGGAGCCCCTGGTGATGGAGGCCTTTTCCGAGATCGACCACGGGGAATGGGAGGGCCTCTCCGCCGGCGAGGTGGAGCGGAGGTGGCCCGGAATGCTCACAACGTGGCACAGCACCCCCGAAGCGGTGGTCATGCCCGGGGGCGAGTCGCTGTCGATGGTGCAGCGCCGTGTGGAGCGGGGGATGCAGAACCTGCTGGATCTGGGCGGGAGCGCTGTCGCGCTCTTCACACACGATGCGGTCCTCAAGGTGATGCTGTGTTCCATGCTGGGCCTTCCGCTCGGTGCGTTCTGGTCCTTCCAGATGGCCAACGCCGGTATCTCCCTGCTGGAGCGTCGCGATGCACGCTGGCGGGTTCAGCTACTGGGTGATGTCTGCCACTACGGGCCGTTCTACCGGCGTGTCGACCAGGCAGGGCTCTAGCATGGTCTCCTACATCCAGGGACGCTGCGGCAGAATGCCCAGATAGAGCGAGGGGAAGAGCGGCTCCCGGTCGTTGAGTGCGGAAGCGACGTTGGGGTAGAGCGTTTTGCTCCGGAGTGCTTCCGCTGAAAGCCATTCGCACCCCTCCGCCGAGGTCTGCCTGGGGTTGACCGCGGGACGGCCGCTCTGCAGAGAACAGGAGAAACCGAGATGCACGGTCCGGGGCAGTCCGTGGTGGGCCTGCTCTTCGGCCGCGAAGATCAGGCTGCGGACCTCTGCGACAATCCCCAGTTCCTCCTGCAGCTCCCTCCGGAGTGCATCGAGGAGCGATTCGTTCTCGTCGAGGTTGCCGCCGGGGATGCCGTAGACCAGTCCCTTCGGGTAGCGGTATCGGAGCAGGAGGTAGGCCCCCTGTTCTGCAATCATTCCGGCTACGCGGATACGCACGTCGATGCCCCCTCTGTTCTTCTGGTATAGTAACCGGAGCGGTGCAGGCAGACCGTACCGGCAGAAGGAGTGTTTTTGTGACAGCAAATCATGTGGTAACCATAGCAGAAATCAGGCAGCTTGCGGAAGGGGAGACCTTCAAGGGTCTTTTCGCCGTGCAGTCGATTCTGCAGCGGAAGGATCGGAACGGGAATCCCTTCTGGGAGATATCGGTGATGGATCCCTCGGGCACCCTGGACGCCAAGATATGGGGCAACAGCACCTGGATGGACGCCGGCGGGGGCAGGGAGAACGCTGCGGAGTTCGACCCCACCGCTGAGGGATGCGCACAGAGGCTCACCGGAACGACCATTGGAGGCAAGGGGAAGGTGGGGACCTTCAAGGGGAAGCCGCAGTATACGCTGAACGCCGTCTATCTCCTCAACCAGGAGGAGTACCCGGCCCACGCCTTTGTCCAGAAGTCGCCGGTTCCCTACGAGGAGCTCCACGAGCGTTTCGACAGTCTGCGCCGCTCCGCGCCGGAGGAGATGCGAAGCTTTCTGGATTTCGTCTTCTCCGGCTCTCTCTGGGATCGGTTCCGGGTTCTCCCGGCGGCGGTGACCCACCACCACGCCTATGTCCACGGGTTGCTGGAGCATACGGTGATGGTGACCGAGAGCGCCCTGGCTGTGGCGCAGCGCTACGAGCGCTCCGGTATCCCGGTGGATCCGGGGGTTGTGATCGCCGGCGGGTTGCTCCACGATCTCGGCAAGATCGAGACCTACGAGCTTGTCCCCACGCCGGAGGTGACCCTGCGTGGGGCGGTGATCGACCATGTGGCCCTGGGCTATGCGGCCTTTTCCCGGCTCGCCGGGGAGTACGGCCTCGAGGAGCGGACGGCCACACACCTGGGGCATATCCTGTTGAGCCATCACGGCCAGAAGGAATTCGGTTCGCCGATCCTGCCGGCGACGCCGGAGGCGCTCATCGTGGCCGCCGCGGACGAACTGGATTTCAAGCTCTTCTGCTGGGATGAGCAGATCCAGCCGCTCAACGCGGATCAGGAGATCAGCGGCTTCCACTTTGCCACCCAGCGGCGGTTCTGGAAGTGGCGGCAGGAGGAGGCATAGCGGGAATGCAGCGCTATGCCTGGACGGTGCCGCAGGGGCAGTCGGGAAGGCGGATCACCAAGGTGTTGCAGGATGTCACAGGTGATGTGCCCTACAGCGCGATCATGCGGGCCCTCCGGAAAAAGCAGGTGCTGCTCGACGGCAAACGGGTGGCTCCCTCGGTCCGTGTCCAGGCGGGACAGGAGATCCGCATGCCCTGGGAGCCCCCCCTGGAAAGGCCCCGCGGGAGAGGGGGTTCCGAGGCGGAGCTGTTCTCGCGGTTTGATGTGGTGTTCCTCCTCCCTTCCCATCTCTGTGTGATCAACAAGCCGCCCGGCCTGCTTGTCCAGCCGTCGAAAAAGGGCGAGGATTCGGTGGTGAACCGTTTCCGTTCCATTCTGGGCGCTGCAGAGGCCTCGGGTCTGTACCCTGCGCCGGTACATCGGCTCGACCGGAATACCTCGGGCATCGTGGTCGTCGCCCTCTCCAGGGCGGCCCAGCACGTGCTCCACGGTCTTCTTTCCGGCCGGGGAGTGGAGAAACGCTATCTGGCCCTCGTGGCCGGTGTGCCCCCCGCTGCCGGGGAGATCGATCGGCCTCTGCGCAAGGACAGACGTGCCAACCAGGTATATGTCGATACCGAAGGGGGGCAGAGGGCGGTAACCCGCTACGGGCGCATCCGCGCTTCCGGGTCTCTCTCCCTGGTGGAGGCGATCCTGGAGACAGGACGGTCTCATCAGATACGGTGCCATATGGCCTCGCTCGGTTTCCCCATTGTGGGGGACAGGAAGTACGGCGGCACGATGGAGGGCCTCCCTTCCCCGCGGCGGCCGCTGCTGCATGCCTGCAGCATGACATTCCCGGAGCTTCCCGGCCCCTTGTCGGAGCTCTCGGGGAAGACCCTGACTGCTCCAATACCCCTGGATATGCAGCAATACGCCGCCAGACACCTTGCGAAAGATACCTTTGTGGGGTATAATGTGGCCACAGACTAGGAAACCGGGGTGAGTACAAATGAGCGAACTCTCGTTAGAGATTACGGAAAAAGCGCAGCAGAAACTCCAGAAGATGGGCAAGGAATTCACCGTTGCCCTCAGTCGTATCGGGGGCGGTTGAGCGTCCTACATCGCCGCCCTCGTCGAGGCCGGGAAACCGACAAACACGGAGGATACAGTGAAGCTGGAGAAGGATGGCGTTGCGGTCTGGGTGCCCAGGGACCTCAGATTCTCCGAGAATACCGTGCGGATCAACGCCAAGGGGTTCCTGTGGAACACCATCCTTGTTGCCGATACGGCCCTTATCAGCGGTCCTCGTGGAGGATGCGCCTGAGGGGCCACTGTACCTTCGCGTCGACAGGGAGTGTCTGATGGCAGGGAGGGAAGGCCTGGAGGTCAGGGCTTTCCCTCCCTGTTTTGTTGCTGGATTGAACAGCAGCGCATTGGGAGTACAGAGGGAGACGCGGAAATTTGAGACCAGCTACGAATTTCTATCTCTGGTCCTGTTGACATCGGTGACAACTTGGCTAATAATTCTTGTGGTCACAAAGTCCGGCGGGGACCAGCATCTCGACGGCGTGGCCGATGGGAAACCGAATCGACCGGCGGGTTGATTCCAGGCGGAGCACGGTGTGACAGGTTGCAATTTTCAGTTTATCGAAGGAGGATGTTGAATGGGTGCTTATGTTGATCAGGTAATCTCTGGTGTGAAGGAACGGTTTTACTGGCAGAAGGAGTTCATTCAGGCGGCGGAAGAGGTACTCCAGTCGCTCAATCCCGTTATCGAGCAGCATCCGGAGTTTCAGGAGCAGAGTGTTCTGGAGCGTATCGTCGAACCGGAACGTATCATCATGTTCCGCGTTCCCTGGCAGGACGACAACAACAAGGTCCAGGTCAACCGCGGTTTCCGTGTGGAATACAACAGCGCAATCGGTCCCTACAAGGGCGGTATGCGCTTCCATCCCACCGTCAACCTGGGGGTCCTGAAGTTCCTCGGATTCGAACAGATCTTCAAAAACAGCCTGACCGGCCTTCCCATGGGCGGCGGCAAGGGCGGCAGCGACTTTGACCCCAAGGGCAAGTCCGACAGCGAAGTGATGCGTTTCTGCCAGAGCTTCATGCGCGAGCTCTATCGGCATATCGGCAGCAACACCGACGTGCCGGCAGGCGATATCGGTGTGGGCAAACGGGAGATCGGCTACCTGCTCGGCATGTACAAGAAGCTCACTAACCTGCACGACGGCGGCGTACTGACCGGGAAGCACATCGGCTGGGGCGGCAGCCTGATCCGGCCCGAGGCCACCGGTTTCGGCGCTGTCTTCTTCCTCAACGAGATGCTCAAGGCGAAGGGCGAGAGCATGGAGGGCAAGAAGGCCCTTATCTCCGGTTCCGGCAATGTGGCGCAGCACGCCATCGAGAAGCTCGCCGAGCTCGGCGCGACGCCCATCAGCTGTTCCGATTCCGGCGGCAGCGTGATCGACCCCGACGGTATCACCGGCGAGAAGCTCGAATTCCTCATGGACCTCAAGAATGTGCGCCGCGGCCGGGTGCGCGAATACGCCGAGAAGTTCTCCTCGGCCACCTACCACGAGGGCAAACGGCCCTGGGGCGCCGCCAAGGCGGAGCTCGCTCTCCCCTGTGCCACCCAGAACGAGCTGAATCTCGACGAGGCCAAGGCCCTGAAGGACAACGGCCTCATGGCCATCGCCGAGGGCGCCAACATGCCCAGTACCCCTGACGCCATCGAGTTCTTCATCGCCAACAAGATAGCCTTCGGCCCCGGCAAGGCCGCCAATGCCGGCGGCGTGGCCACCTCCGGTCTCGAGATGTCCCAGAACAGTCTGCGTCTCGGCTGGTCCAGCGAAGAGGTAGAGAAGCGTCTCCACACCATCATGGTGGACATCCACAAGAACGCCATGGAAGCCGCCGCGCAGTACGGCACCCCGGGCAACTATGTCAACGGAGCCAATATCGCGGGCTTCCTCAAGGTCGCCAAGGCCATGATCGACCAGGGTGTTGTCTAGAGCATCAGGCGGTCTGTTGCCATCGCAGCTATCCCCATCATGAAGCACACGGCGCGGGGCCCTCAGGGCCCCGCGCTTCCAATGTTTGCCCGGCGTGGCGAGTCGCCGGCGCCGTGCCGAGGTCTTACGGGTTGAGCCGGTAGATGGTCCGGGGGAAGGGGATGGCCTCGCGGATGTGCTGCAGTCCGCATATCCAGGCCACCAGCCGTTCGATGCCCATGCCGAAGCCGCTGTGGACGAAGGTGCCGTAGCGGCGGAGATCCAGGTACCATTGGTAGGAATCCTCGGGGAGGCCTTCTTCGCGGATGCGGGAACACAACAGGTTGTAGTCGTCTTCGCGCTGGGAGCCGCCGATGATCTCGCCGTACCCCTCGGGCGCCAGGAGGTCGTCGCAGAGAACCAGATCCTCCCGGTCGGGGTGCTGCTTCATGTAGAAGGCTTTGACCCGCTTGGGGTAGTGTTCCACAAAGAGCGGTTTTTCGTACTGTTTGGTCAGCAGTGTTTCGTCGTCGCCGCCGAAATCCTGACCGTAGACGATGTCGCTTCCAAGCTCCTGCAGCTGGGCGACGGCCTGATCGTAGGTGATCCGTTCGAATGGGGCGGTGACCTTGGCGAGTGGTGCGGTGTCGCGTTCCAGTGTCTCCAGTTCGGCCGGGCATGCTTCCAGTACGCTTCGGACCACATGGGCGACCAGCGATTCCTGGAGGTTCAGATTGTCTTCGTGGTCGTAGAAGGCGACCTCCGGTTCCACCATCCAGAACTCGGTGAGATGGCGGCGGGTCTTCGATTTCTCCGCCCGGAAGGTGGGGCCGAAGCAGTAGACCTTCCCGAAGGCTGCGGCGCCGGCCTCGGCGTAGAGCTGGCCTGTCTGGGCGAGGTAGGCGCTGCCCAGATCGAAGTAGTCTACCTCGAAGAGACCCGAGGCTCCCTCGCCGATGGCACCGGTGAGCAGCGGGGTGTCCAGCAGGGTGTATCCGTTGGTGTGGAGGTATTCCCTGATGGCCCAGATCACCTGTTCGCGGAGCTTCATGATCGCCTGCTGGCGTTTGCTCCGCAGCCAGAGATGACGGTGGTCCAGAAGAAAGTCGATGCCGTGCTCCTTCTTGCCGATGGGGTACTCCTCGTCGGGATTGTGGAGCACCTTCAGATCGGTGACGGTGATCTCGTACCCCGAGGGCGCCCGTTCGTCCCGGCGTACCATGCCGGTGACCTCCAGCGAGGCCTGCAGCCAGAGGTTCTTGGCCTCCTCGAAGACCTCCCCGCTGACCTCCTTTTTGACCATGACAGCCTGGATAAAGCCTGTTCCGTCTCTGAGTTGCAGGAAATGGATCTTGCCGGAGCTCCGCTTGTTGTCCATCCAGCCGCGGAGGGTGACCTCCCGGTCTACGTAGGACCCCACTTCGCTGATGGCGACCCAGGGTGATTGCATACAGTCTCCTCCTTCCAAGCCTTCTCTCCTAGGATTGGCGCAATGCAGACTCTGTGTATGATACACTAAGTGTCATTCCCGGACCAAAGGAGCGAGGCCTATGTTCCTGCCGCGGCTCATGATTGCAGACGAACGAAAGAGTGGTGTCGTACCGCCGTCGGTTCTCCTGGCGGCGGCACTGAAAGAGCGTGGCTATCGGCTTCGACTGTTTGTGGCGGGGCCGGACGAGCGGATTGTGAAACTGCTTGAGGTCTGTACGGGAGAACGGGTTACCGTGCTCGACCCTTTTCTTGCCGGCGGGGAGAAACGCCTCCGGTTTCTGTTCCAGCATACGGCTGACGCGAGTGCGCTCAATCTAGTGGTTGCGCCGCTCGCCTACGAACGGGAGGAGGAGGCCCGGCTGCTGCTGCAGCGGAAAACCCTTGAGATCGCCGAGGCCCTCTCCATGCCGCTCTGTCCCTGTATCTACGCCAGGATGGCGGCGGCTGTGGCCGCGAGAACCATGAAGGATCTGGGCAGCCAGCTCGGCATGTATTCCTCGATTTCCATCCACGCCGCGCTCTTTGCCTCGGTGCTCAATCCCAGGGAGTATCAGCTGCTGGAAACGGAATTGGGGCGGATCCTCCCCTGGCTCAGCTTTGGCTACCTGCCGTCGAATCTGGAGATCCCCCTTCCCGAGGACGACCTCCTCTTCCGGGAGTTCCCCGGGTCGATGAAGTTCATCGGGTTGAAGACCACGGTTCTGCAGCTGCAGGGGCTGACCGAGCATATCCAGTGGCCGCTGTTCGGCGCTCTGGGGAAACAGGCAGAGGAGCAGACGACCAGCCAGATCGAGATCCCCGGCCGTGCCGGAGGGGTGGCGGCGGTCTTGCGACATCCCGGGCTTGGAGGGTACGGTGACAATGTGGAGCGGCTTCTGAAGGAGATGGGGCTCTATGTGGGCATTTTCTCCGTGGATGACCATATCCCCGTTGAGGCCGACGTGATCTATATCTCCCACGGCGAACCGGGCTACCTGCAGGAACTGCTGGGGAACGGAAGCTTCCGGCAGATATTGGGTAAGGTGGTCCTCAAGGAACGGCGTTTCTTTGTCAATGGAGGGCTGGCGTCCTTATTCGGCGAGCGGCTGACCATTGACGGGGAGGAGCTGCAGGGGCTGCGTTTCTTCCCCTTTGCGGCAACCTGCCGCCATACGGTCGGACAGATGGATTATGTCTGGATCGAAGCGGAGACCACGGGTCCGCTTCTCAAGGAAAACGAGCGCGGGAGAGGGTTGCTCCCGCAGGGGGTGTCCCTGGAAGGGATCAAACGGGGGGAACCGGAGTGGCGCTTCCTGGAAGTCCACGACCGTCATGAAATAGGGCAGGGTTGCTGGAGCATCAAAAAGAGTCTCGTAACCCAGGCGTACCTTGATCCCTGGAGTTCCATCCAGTCCTTCTGGAGATGGATTTCATTCTAGTGCCGATAAGGTGGTAAACATGGAAGCGAAGCATGATGCAGATGGTGTGTTAGGCCCGAAACTCTTTGAAGAGGCCGAAGGTTTGGCCGAGGATCTCACGGCGTGGCGGCGGGAGTTCCATCAATTCCCCGAATTGGCGTTCGAGGAACGGATCACGTCCTCCCGGGTGGCCAAGATCCTCTCCTCGATTCCCGGGATGCAGGTGACCCATGGGGTGGAGGGGGCTCCCACGGCGGTGATCGGTGTGCTCCGGGGCGATATCCCCGGGAAGGCGCTGATGCTGCGGGCCGACATGGATGCCCTGGCTCTGGAAGAGGAGACGGGGCTCCCCTTTGCTTCCTGTATGCCTGGTGTGATGCACGCCTGCGGACACGACGGTCACATCGCCACACTGCTCGGTGCGGCGATCCTCCTGGCCGGACGCGCCGAGGAGCTGCAGCACCCGGTGGTGGTTGTCTTTCAGCCCGCCGAGGAAGGAAAGGGCGGAGCCAAGACCCTGGTCCAGGCGGGCATTCTGGAGGAGTACCGTATCGGATACGCCCTGGGACTCCATTTCTGGCCCAGGCTGGAGTACGGGGCCCTGTTCAGCCGCCGCGGGCCGATCACGGCCATCTCGGACCGTTTCCACCTGGAGATCAGGGGGACGGGTTCCCATGCGGCGACGCCCCACCTCGGCGTGGATCCGATCATCATCGCCTCCCACGTTCTTCTTGCGATGCAGCATCTGACCAGCAGGGAGATCAGTTCGAAGGACAGCGCGGTCATCTCTGTGGGGCAGCTTGAAGCGGGTGAGGCCTACAACATCATCCCCGAGCGTGTCCATCTCTGGGGGACACTGCGTGCCTTCGACGGGGAGATCCGGAACTACCTGCAGAAACGGCTGGAGGGAATGGTCCCCGATGTGGCCAGGGCCTTCCGCGGGGTTGGCCAGGTGGACTACATCCGGAACTATCCGCAGGTGCTCAATGACGAACTGCTCACGGCTTCGATACTGGAAAAGAGCGATATCTTTTTCGGGAAGGATGCCGTACACGAGCTCGACATCCCTCTCCTCGCCGGAGAGGACTTCGCCTTTTATTCCCTGGAGGTTCCCTCCTGTTTTATGCTTCTCGGTACAGGCGCGGAGTTCGGGCTGCATCACCCCAGATACACGCTCCCGGAGGAGATTCTGCCGTTGGCCGCAGCCTGGGAAGCCTATCTCGCCCTGACGGTGGAACTGTGACGGAGAAGCTGTTGCAGGGGAAAAGGCAGTGCCGTCCTGCGTCGGGAATGTTTGGAGGACTACAATTATATGTACCAGCGTCGTATAGATGAAGAGGTGTACCGGCTGAATATGGCGGATTCGGCCGCCCCGGTATTCTGGTGGAACAACGAATGGTGGTCCCACTGTGCGTTCCGGCAGCTGATCGATCAGTGCGCGGTTCAGCTGGAGCGCGGAGGTTTGCGTGCCGGAGGGCGTATCGCGCTCCTTTTGCCGAATTCGCCTGTCTTTCTGGCGCTCTGTATGGCCGCCTGGAGACTCGGCGCCACGGTGGTGCCGGTGAACGGCATGGCGGGAAGGGAAGCGATCCTCGAGATCCTCGAGCATGCAGAAGCAAGCGCTCTCTTTCTTCCCGAGACACGGGAAGGACGCGGCTGCGGCGAAGGGATCGCCCCGGATGCCCGGATTCCCGTCAACTATGTTGACCTCGAGGGACATACCGAGGAGTGCCGCATCGGCTCCAGAGGTACTGCCAACGATGGAGACGTGGCGGTGATCTTTTTTACGTCCGGCACGTCGGGAACGCCGAAGGCGGTCCGTATTACCCACGAAAACCTGATTGACAATGCCCGTTCGGCGGTGTCCCATGTTGAAGGGCTTCGTCCCGGCGAAACCATGGTGAATGCGCTGCCCAACTTTCATGCCCTGGGGTTTTCCACCTGCGGCGTGCTGCCTCTGCTTTCGGAAATGCGGCAGGTGCTGCTCCCTACGTTCATGCCTGCCGAGAAGACACTGAGCGCCATGCGCGCCGCCGATGCGACGGTAATGGTGGCTGTCCCGACGATGATCTCCCTGCTTCTCGGAGCGGTGGGGCGCGCCGGTGAGGGGCCCGAGACACTCCGATTGCTTGTTTCGGGGGGAGACAGAATGCCGGTGGCCCTGGATGCCCGGTGTCGGGAGTTGCTGGGGATCGGGGTGCTGGAAGGCTATGGATTGACGGAGACCTCCCCGGTGGTGAGTGTGAATCGCTCCTACACCGATCGGAAACTTGGTACCGTCGGCCCGTTGCTGCCCGGCTACGACTACCGCGTGCTCGACGAGGACGGTCGGGAGGTTCTCTGCGGGGAGCCGGGGGTTCTGCATCTGAAGGGGCCGTTGGTAGCCGGAGGATACTTTAAAAATCCGGAATTGGATGCAAAGCAATTTCGTGATAGCTGGTTTGTGACCGACGATATTGTTACAATGGACGAAGATGGCTATCTCTCTATCGTTGACCGGGCCTCCGATCTGATTATCGTGGGAGGATTCAATGTCTATCCCCGCGATGTGGAGCGTGTTCTGGACAGCCATGCCGCCGTGGAGACGTCGGCGGTTGTCGGCATGCCCCACAGCGTCAGCGGGCAGATTGTGCAGGCCTTTGTCAAAGGACGCCCCGGCAGGGAGGCCTCGGAACGGGAGTTGATCGCCTACTGCCGCTCCCGCCTTGCCCACTACAAGGTGCCCCGGAGGGTGAGATGGGTTGACGAATTCCCCCGTTCCAGTGTGGGGAAAATCCTGAAACATCAGCTGCTTGAACGTGCCTGAGGAGGTCCGGAGAGGAGGAGGTGGACGCGACGATGTTCGATTCCCATGAAGTGCGTATCTACAAGGGCCTGACGGAGCGCCGGAAGAGCCGTCTCTCGCGATTTCTGGAGAGCCATGGGCTGACCTATGAAGGGGATCCCGATGCTACGGTGATGGTGGAAGACCAGGAGGGGCTTCTGCTGGCCACCGGTTCTCTGGAAGGTAACGTGATCCGCATGGTCGCCGTGGATCCCGCCTGTCAGGAGGCCGGTCTTTCGGGTATCGTCATCTCCCGGCTTATTGAAACGGCGCGGGAGGAGGGGAAGACGGTTCTCTTTGTGTTCACCACCCCCCAGTCGGAAGATCGATTCAAGGGGTTCGGGTTCAAGGAGATCGCCCGATACGATCCCTATGTGGTCCTCCTCGAGATGGGTCATCCCGGGATCGATGCCTTCGCCGACTACCTCCGTGCGAACCGTGCGGCGACAGCGCCGGGGGAAACGGTGGGCGGGGTTGTGGTCAACTGCAATCCCTTCACCCTGGGACATCAGTACCTCATCTCCTACGCCGCCGAACGGTGCGCCCATCTCTATGTGATTGTCGTGCGGGCCGATCTGTCGCTGTTCCCCTTTGCCCACCGCATCGAGCTGGTTCGGGAGGGAACGAAACACCTTCCCAATGTTACGGTGCTCGAAAGCGGGAATTACGCCGTTTCCCCCGCGACCTTCCCTGCCTATTTTCTGAAAAGCCAGGATGCGGTGCACAAGGCCTATGTGCAAACCAGGCTGGATGTCACCCTCTTCGCCAACCTCTTCTGCAGGGAACTGGGGATCACAAAACGATTCGTCGGCACGGAGCCCTACTGTCCCGTTACATCGCAGTACAACAAGGCGATGAAGGAGATCCTGCCGCCCCGGGGGATTGCTCTGGAAGAGATCGAGCGGAAGAGCCTCCCCGGTGGTGATCCCATCTCCGCTTCAACGGTGCGGAACTATATCCGGGAGGGCAAATGGGAGCTTCTGCGCGGTTTCCTGCCGGAACCGACGATGAACTATCTGGAAGCACCGGAGACAGAGGGGATTATCGAGAGGATCAAGGCCAGCCGATCCCGGCACTGAGCGATTGAGGTGCAGTGTATGATCGAAATCCCACTGAACCGGGCCTCTCCCCGGGCGCTCTATCGCCAGATCGCGGATCATCTGGAGAGCATGATTCTGGCGGGGACGCTGCCCTCGTCATGGAAACTGCCCGGTTCCCGGGAGCTGGCGTCCTCACTGGGGGTGAGCCGGACGACGGTCACCGAATCCTACGAGTGCCTGGCCGAGAAGGGGCTGATTGTGCTCAAGGGAAGAAGCGGCGCCTACGTCGCCGATGGGTTCCTGCCGGCGGCCCGGGAGCACCAGCGCTCGCTTGTCCATGATCTGGCCGAGCCGTTCCCCTCTTCCGATCTGCTTCCCACAAAACAGCTCCACTCCGCGGTGCGCGCCACGCTTGCCCAGGCGGGCGCCGAGCTCTATCTGCCCCTCCCCCCCGAGGGGCTTCTAGCGCTGCGGGTTGCTCTGATGCAGCATGCTGCAGCACGGGGGATTCCCGCCCACCACGAACGGATCGCCGTCACCTCCGGAGCGCTGGAGGGGCTTTTCCTCTCCCTTTCGGCCCTGCGGAATGCCGGTATCCGGCGACTCTGGGTGGAGTCGCTGACCTATCCCAATGTGTTCACCATCGCCGCCTCTCTCGGGCTGGAGGTGCACAGCCTTCCCCATCGCCCGGAGAAGTACGTAGAGGGGCTCGCCAGAGCCGGTTCCAGCGACGTTGTCTATCTCATTCCCTCCTTCCACAACCCTACAGGCCGTACGCTCCCCTATGCAATCAGGCGGGATCTGCTTGCCCTCAGCGCCGAAAGGGGGCTCTGGGTGCTCGAGGACGACGCCTACGGCGAGCTCCGGTACGGTGATTTCAGTGTGCCGGCCCTGAAGGCGCTGCCTTTGTCGGAGCGGGTGCTCTATATCGGCTCCTTCAGCCAGCTGCTCTTTCCGGGGCTCCGGCTGGGATACGCACTGCTGCCGGAGGATCTGTTCGCGTCCTTTGTGAACGCCAAGGCGATGACGGGTTCTACGCCGTCACTGGTGCAGTATGTGGTGTCGACCTTTCTGCAGGAGGGAAGACTGCAGGAGGGACTCACGGCGGCGAGGGAGACCGTGGCCCATACGATGCAGGACCTTGCGCACCGTCTCGGTGGTCTGTCGGGGATCTCCTTTCGGAAACCTCTGGGCGGTATCTATCTCTGGATAGAGACACCAGGGCGGGAGGGGGAACAGCTGGTTGAGGCGGCACGGAAGAGGGGGGTAGCCGTGGTGCCCGGGAGTCGGTTCGCGGGGCCCGGGCACCACGGCGTAGA
>JAIPGA010000027.1 GCA_021736445.1 Synergistales bacterium
TCTCACGCGGTACTCACCCATTCGCCACTAGGTCCTGCCTTCTACATAACGAATTATGTGTCCAGCAATACCCCGTTCGACTTGCATGTGTTACGCACGCCGCCAGCGTTCATCCTGAGCCAAGATCAAACTCTCCATGAATTTCTTAAGGGCCTTTTACTGCATGCCGTATTCTCTTGCCAAGATTCCGTTGGTGCCTCGCCTTGCGGCGACAGCGAAGAATATACCATGCTTCTCCGGGCTTGGCAACCCCTGAATCGAAGCTTTTCGCAAAAAACACCAGGCTGGCTTCTCCTGACCTCCCCAGGAGGCTGCCAGAGAGGGCATAGGCCCCGCTACAAGCTATTGAGCCCAGTAGTTAGGGGCCTCTTTGGTGACGGTGATATCGTGGGGATGGCTCTCCTTCACGGAGGCTGAGGTCACCTGTACGAAGCGGCCTTTCTGCTGCAATTCCTCTATTGTGGCGGCGCCGACATACCCCATACCGGCGCGTACGCCCCCGACGAGCTGGTAGACGATCGCCTGCAGTGTCCCCTTGTAGGGGACCAGCCCTTCGATTCCTTCCGGGACGAGCTTCCCCTCGCCTTTCCCTTCCTGGAAGTAGCGGTCTTTACTCGTCCCCTCCCGCATGGCCCCGAGGGAGCCCATCCCCCGGTAGCTCTTGAAGGATCGCCCCTGATAGATCACAACCTCGCCGGGGCTCTCTTCGGCTCCGGCGAGGAGCGACCCGATCATCACGCAATCGGCTCCCGACGCAAGGGCTTTGGTAGCGTCACCGGAATAGCGTATTCCTCCGTCGCCGATGACCGTTCTCCCCCGGTCATGGGCCGTCTTCGCCGCCTGGATGATCGCAGCCACCTGGGGGACCCCGATGCCCGCCACGATCCGGGTGGTGCAGATCGAACCGGGGCCCACCCCGATTTTCACGGAATCCGCTCCGGCATCGATCAGCGCTTCCGTCCCCTCTGCGGTCGCCACGTTTCCGCCGACAAGGGGGAGATCGGGGTACTTGCCCCGGATCGTCCGGACCGTTTCGATGACGGCACTGGAGTGTCCGTGGGCGGTGTCCACGACCAGTGCGTCGACGCCGGCCTCTACGAGCGCCTCGGCGCGGTCGTAGACCTCGCCGGACACACCGATGGCGGCCGCGGCGCGGAGGCGTCCCCTGTGGTCCTTGCAGGCGTTGGGGAACTCCTTCACTTTCTGGATATCCTTGATGGTGATCAGCCCCTTGAGGCGTTCGTCCCTGTCCACAATCGGAAGCTTCTCGATGCGGTGCCGCATCAGGATATTCTTGGCGTCCTCCAGCGTGGTGCCCTCGGAGGCGGTGACCAGATTCTCCCTGGTCATCACCTGGCTGACCGGCTGGTCGTAGTTGGTGACAAAGCGCATGTCTCTATTGGTGATGATCCCCACCAGTTTGAGGTGCTGGTCGACAATGGGCACCCCCGAGATGTGGTAGTGCTCCATCAGGGTGGCCGCTTCGCGCACCCGGCTCTCGGGATGCAGGTAGAAGGGATCCACGATGACCCCGGATTCGGAGCGTTTGACCTTGTCCACCTCGACGGTCTGCTCCTCGACGCTCATGTTCCTGTGGATCACCCCGATCCCGCCCTCCCGGGCCAGGGCGATGGCGAGTCGGCCTTCCGTCACGGTATCCATGGCGGCACTGCAGAAGGGGATGTTCAGCGGGATGTCGGGCGTAAAGGAGGAGGTCGTGCCGACGGCATCGGGCACCACCTCGCTGTACCCCGGCACGAGCAGCACATCATCGAAGGTGAATCCATCGAAGGTAACGAACTTATTGGGTTCCTGCATAGGCGGTTTCGCTCCTCTCGTCGATTAGGGAGAGCTGAGATGGTCCAGTTTCCCCAGGACACGCACACGCACCCTGGCGACCCCGTGCCCCTTGATATCCAGCAACTCGGCGGCGCTCCGGGAGATATCGAAGAGCCGTCCTTTGTACCGGAAGAAGCGGTCGGTGATCCGGACGGTCACACTCTTGCCGGTTTGCGGACTGGTCAGCTGCACAAGGGTGTTGAAGGGCAGGTCCCGCGCCGCGGCGGTCAACTGTTTGTCGTCAAAGACCTCTCCGCTGGCTGTTCTGTTGCCGTTCCAGCGGGGACCGCCGTACCAGGAGACCTTTCCTTCGGTGACGGCGCTGTCGGAGATCATCGTTTCCCGTGTACAGCGGGCGTACCGCATGGCGTAGGCGGTATACAGCCGGGAGAGCCAGATGGAGGCCATGAGACGCGGCGGGGTGTTGTGATAGGTGCAGACCTGGGGCAGCGCAGGGAGGATGGGGTGATCATGAATGAAGACCCCCCACTGCCCGCTCCGATTCCGCACATGGAAGGCGCTGATCGGTATCCCCCGCCGGAAATGCCGCCGGAGCTGCTCCACTCCGGTTTCCAGCTGTGGTTTCACCGAGGCGGGGAAGGTCCCGACCAGGTACCCCTCCGCCCTGAGGGCCACCACCTCGCCGCGGTCTTCGAGGACCACCTGTGCGAAAGCCGCCGTCGGAACCGTCAGAACAGCCATACAGCACAGTACCACCACAATCGCCGGGAGATGAAAAGCTTTCGTGGTTCTCATTTCCATTCCCTCCTTTCGATGGTTGCAACCGCAGTACAGTTCATCGCTTCTCCTCTGCCGACAGCGCCGATGTGTTCGCCCGACTTGACCTTGACGTTCACTGTCCTTTCCGTCTGCCGGCTCTGCGGGCGCAGCCTCTGTTCCAGGGATCTCCTGATGGGCTCGACAAAAGCGGCAAGCTTCGGCAGCTGGGCCGAGAGCACGCAATCGACCCAGGACACGCGCCAGCCCCGTTCCCCGATGCGGGCCGCGGCCTCTTCCAGCAAGGCCATGCTGTCGGCGTCTTTGTATGCGGCCGTGCCGGCGGGGAAGAGGGTGCCGATATCCGGTTCCCCGGCGGCGCCGAGGAGGGCGTCGGCCACGGTATGCGCGACGATGTCGGCATCGGAATGCCCGCTCAGCCCCAGGGGAGAGGGAATCTCGACACCGGCCAGCAGCAGTCTCCGCTCCGGAACGAGAGGATGCACGTCAAACCCTATGCCTGTCCGGCGGACGGCGGGGGCGTACCCCTCAAGCACCTGCCACGCAAACCGCAGATCCTCCTTGCGGGTGATCTTGAAGTTGGCGGGCGCTCCCTCCACATAGGCCAGCCCCTTCCCCTGCCGGAGCCACGCTTCGGCTTCGTCGCGCAAGGGCTCGCCGGAGGCTTCCAGTGCCTCAAGCAGCGAGAGACGGTGGAAGCTCTGGGGGGTCTGGGTACACCGCAGGGCCGTCCGATCCACCACCTCGGCTCTTCCGTCCTCGCCGACCCGTTTGAGCGCATCGTTGACAGGCAGCAGGGGGACAGCCCCCCTGCTGCAGTCTGTCCGGCGGGCGAGATCGTAGCAGATCCGCAGCGGGAGAAAGGGTCGTACCGCATCGTGGATCATGACCCACTCGCAGCGCGCCGCTGCTATCCCCTTCCGGACGGAATCGCTGCGACTCGGCCCGCCGGAGGCGGTGCGAAAGGACACCGTTCCATCCGGCGGTTCGGTCACTGTACCGCTTCTTCCTTCGGGAAGAACCAGGACGCACTCCTCCACCAGCCCCTCCCGGGCCAGCCTGTCGGCTACCCGGTAGGACCACTCCCAGAGGGGCACGCCGCCCAGTTCACGGAACTGCTTGGGCTCGCCGCCCATCCGTGTTCCCTTGCCGGAAGCGACGATGACGAAGGACCAGCCGTTCATGAGGAGGTCTCGCGCTTGATCCGTCCGAAAATCATGCGGCCCGCCGATGTCTGCAGCATGGAGGTGACCATCACCTCGACACGTCTGCCGATGAGTTTCTGCCCCTCTTCAACGACGATCATCGTCCCGTCGTCAAGATACCCTACGCCCTGTTTCGCTTCCTTTCCCTCTCTGATGATATCAACCACGACATTCTCGCCGGGAAGGAGCATGGGCTTCAACGCATTGGCGAGATCGTTGACGTTCAGTACCGAGATACCCTGTATCTGGGAGATCTTGTTGAGATTGTAATCCGTGGTCAGGATCTTGCTGTCATCCATCTGCTTCGCCAGAGCCACGAGTCCTTCGTCGACGGTGTCCACCCCCAGCTCGCGGAGCGTGGTTTCAACAATCAGGACATCCAGCTGGTCGTCGATCTCCTGCAGTTCGTTGACGACGTCCAGTCCCCGTCTTCCCCGGCTCCGCCGCACGGGATCCGAGGAGTCCGCAACCCCCTGGAGCTCTATGAGTACAAAGCGCGGCAGGACCAGGGTCCCTTCAAGGAAGCCCGTCTTGGCGATATCCAGAAGACGTCCGTCTATGACCACGCTGGTGTCGAGGATCTTCATGACCTCTTTCGGAGCACCCTCGGGGCTGGGTTTCCCCTCTTTGCCGCGCTTTCCGACGGAAAACCGGAATCTCCCTTTCAGCTCGCTCATGCTCCCCAGCATGCTGAGGATGTCGTCACGCCGCTTCCAGAAGACACGAACACCGATATATCCGAGCGTCAGATTCAATAAAACCGCTATATACATACCAATAACCGGGAAGTCGGCAAAGGGAAGGGCGATCAGATTGGCGACAAGCAAGCCGATAATGAGGCCGATAATGCTCACGGAGATATCTGCCCAGCTGACGATCTGCAGATGCCGTTCGGTAAGACTTCCTATTCCCAATAGGGCCTTGAGAAAGAGCGGAGCGCACAAAAACCCTATGCCTGCAACCAGAACGATGGTCGCCCCCGTAACGGCAAGCATTGCGGGAACGCCACTCCAGGGCCAGAAGTCCTGCTGCATCAAAAACCGGGCGAGCTGGTACCCCGCTATGCCGCCGAGCAGCGCAAGCAGAGCACGCAGGATGCCCCGGAACACACCGAAAAGTCCTGGTTCAGTCAAAGGCTTCACCCCCTTTTTTTCGTTACGCCCTGGGGCCTTGACGCCGGGACACTTCGGCGCGGGACTCCATGGCCGCATGCAAGGTCACCCTGTCCGCGAATCCGATGCTCCCCCCTACGGGAAGCCCGTAGGAGAGCCTCGTGACGCGTACGGGTTCATTGGCCAGTGCCTCCATGACAGCGAAGAGTGTCAGGTCACCCTCAACCTTTGGATTTGTGGCGATGATCACCTCCTTTGTTTGCCATTCGTCGATACGGGATCGCAGTCGTTCCAGGGCACCTTCCGGCAGTTCCTCATCCTCAAGCGGGGAGATCCTGCCCCCCAATACAAAGTATTTCCCCTGGAAGACACCTGCCTGTTCGATACTGATGAGATCCTCCACTGTCTCCACCACGCAGAGTTCCGCACCGTCCCGGAGCGGGTCGCGGCAGATCTCGCAAACCTCCTGCTCTGTCAGGTTGCCGCACTTGGGGCAGGGGTGGAGGCGCTCCCTCACCTCCTTCATCGCGTCGGCCAGCTCCCGGGTAAACCCCGGAGAGCGACGGAGCAGGTAGAAGGCCATACGACGGGCGCTCTTCCGCCCCACTCCCGGAAATTTGGCAAACAGCGCAGTCAGGTGTTCAAGCGGTTCGGGAAGAGACATCCCTTCTCCCGTTCTACATCGTCAGGCCGGGGATGTTCATTCCGCCCATCGCGCCGGAGACCTGGCCCATCCGCTCCTGGGAGAGTTCCTTGCTCTTTTTGAGGGCATCGCTGACGGCGGCCAGGACCAGATCCTCGAGCATCTCGCTGTCCTCGGGATCGATCACATCCGGGGATATGGTCAGATCCACCAGGTCCCCCTGACCTGTGGCGATGGCCTTGACCATACCGCCGCCTGCCGCGCCCTCCACACGCTCGTTCCCCAGTTCTTCCTGGATCTTCCCCATCTGGGCCTGCATCTGCTGCGCCTGCTTCAATAGCTTGTCCATCTTCACGGTTCCCCACTCCTTTGCTTTTGCTAATGATGATAGCCGGTTCCACGGTGTATCGTCGACGCCCTGTAGAGCTGTTCAAAGAGGACCACAGCCGCCAGTTCGTGCGGAAGCGTACATCGTGAAAGCGACAGCTCTTCCTTTGCGCGTTCCCGCACCGCCTCCGAAACGCCGTAGGCCCCTCCTATACAGAGAACAAGCCGCCCCTCCGCTGTTTCCAGCCGACGAAAGAGCCAGGAGGCGAACTCTTCACTGGTGTACTCCCTGCCTGCTTCGTGGCAGAGGATCACGGTGTCCCGCTCCCGAAGAATGCCCATGATGCGGTCCCCTTCTCTGGAGACCATCCGGCCCGGCGCACCGCTTCCCTTCTCCTCGGCGACACACCGCCATTCTACGGGCAGCACCCTTCCGCACCGTTTCCGGTACTCCTCGCATCCCTGGCGGGCCCAGCGTGTCCTGGGCCTGCCAACGGTAACGACCGATAGCTTCACGACGACAACCACTCCCCGGTAGGGTAGCAAATATGCGATCACGATGCCAAATTGTCTGCACACCTAGCCCGTCTGTTGCCCGGCACGCTTCCTCTTGAACTTCTTGAGCGTGAAACGCTCCTGCCGCTCCCGCTCCTGGAGGATATCACGGATACGTTTGTACTCGCTTTGGAGGGAAGGGTAGATGACATACTCCAGATTGTTGAGCTTGCGCATGGTTTTGGCAAGCTCGCGCTCAAGGGCGTCGATACGGACCTTCATGTTGATGTAGTCCCACAGCAGGGTGTCCGCAGCGCTCAATTCGCTGAGCAAATCGTCCATGTGCAGGGAGGAGAGAGCGGGGTCAGCCAGAAGCAGCTCCTCCTGATCCGAAGGCTGTTGCGTCCGGGCAAACTGCGGATAGGAGCATCCCATAAGACTGTGCCGGCTGCTGGAAAGCCGCAGGGGTCTGCTGCTCGACCGGATGAGCGTCAGGGTAGCCTCTCCTTCAAAGAGCCGCACCAGGGTGAAGGGAAAAGCGATCCGTTCACAGGCTTCCTGAAACCGCCTGGAGAGTTCGCGAAAGGCACGCCTGTCTTTTTCCAGCGCCTGAAGAAGGGCATCCCGCTTCTTTTCCAGGAGAGACATGCCGCCGGAGATGGTTTCCATCTGCTGTTTCAGGGCAAGAAGCTGTTCTCTTGTCGGTGGGGCGCTCATTCAGAATGCCCCTCTTCAACGGAAAAGAGGTCATCCAGGAAATCACCCGGCAGTTTGTAGAGCTCCTCCCTGGGCAGACTGCGGAGACACTGCTTCGCAACACGCAGCGACTCCTGGAGGGTCCGTCCGGATTCCTTCTGGTCCACAAAGAGATCGTTGAATAACCGGCCGAATTCGAGATACCGATGCTCCACCGCCGACAGGCCGTCGTCTCCCACGATGAGCTTGAGCCGCTCCAGCTCTCTTGCCCGTGCGTAGGCGGCATAGAGCTGATCGGCCACAGCCCGGTGTTCGGGGAAGGTCTTGCTCTTCCCGATCCCCTTGTTCATGAGCCGGCTCAGACTGGGGAGCACGTTGACCGGCGGCAGAACCCCCCGCTCGTGGAGATTGCGGTCCAGCACGATCTGTCCTTCGGTGATATAGCCTGTGAGGTCCACCACAGGGTGGGTCATATCGTCGTCCGGCATCGTAATGATCGGGATCTGGGTGACGCTCCCCTTGCTCCCCCGGATACAGCCGGCCCGTTCGTAGAGGCTCGCCAGATCGGAGTACATGTACCCCGGGAAGCCCCGACGGCCGGGTATCTCCTCCCGGGAGGCACTCACCTCACGCAGGGCATCGCAGTAGTGCAGCATGTCGGTGAGCACCACAAGCACATCGTAGCCTTTGGTAAAGGCGAAGTACTCCGCTGCGGTCAACGCCATCCTGGGCGTCAGGAGCCGCTCCACCGCAGAGTCGGCGGCCAGATTGACGAAAAAGATCCCATTGGCCAGTGCCCCGGTCTCGCTGAAATGATCCAGATAGAATCGGGCCTCGCGCCGGGTGATGCCGATCGCCGCGAACACCACAAGAAAGGGGGTGTCCCGTCCCGGAACCTGTGCCTCGGAGGTGATCCTGGCGGCGATCTCGTTGGCCGGAAGCCCGGCACCGGAAAAGAGGGGAAGTTTCTGGCCCCGCACCAGCGTATTCATCATGTCTATCGTCGAGATGCCTGTTTCGACATAGTTGTCGGGGCCCTGTCTGCGATGGGGATTGATCGGCAGTCCTTCCACCGAAAGCCACTCCTCGGCGAAGCCGACCCCCTTGCCGTCCTGGCGCCGGCCGCGGCCGTCGAAGACATTGCCGAGCATCCCCGGCCCGACAGGCAGTTTGAGGACATCCCGCTCCAGCCATACCGTTGCGGCCTTTCTGCGGATCCCCATGGTGCTGCCGAATACCTGGACAATACAACTGTCTTCGTCGGTCTGCAGGATCTGCCCTGCAAGGGCTCCTTCGTCCGTTTCGATTTCCACAAGCTCTCCGAATCCGGCGTTTTCCACATTCCGGAGAAACAGCAACGGGCCTTCGATGCGCTCCACCGAGTCATAGCCCTCCCTGTAGAGCGCCTTCCGGATGGTCACGACGGGATCACCTCTGTTTCCTGGAGCTGTTGCCTGAATTCTTCAAGCCAGTTCGCCGAAACGCTCTCCAGCCGGGCCGCATCGAGTTCACGGAACCGCAGGAATTCCCTGCGCATCTCCCCGGCGGGAACCTGTTCGAAGAGGAGCCCTTCCCCTATGCGGTGTTCAACAGTGCGGTGCAGCTCCATGAAAAAGGACAGCCAGAGCTGCTGCTTGCGGGGGGAACAGTAGGCATCGCTCATCTCAAAGGCATTCTGCTGAAGAAAGATGGAACGGAGGAGTTCGGAGAGGTGGAGCACCCACTTGTCCGATTCCGAGAGGCCATCGCGGCCCACAAGCTGGACAAGGTCAAGGAGTTCCTTTTCGCGATTCAGTGTGGTCCTCAAAAAACTCTTCTGTTCCCTCCAGCCGGACTCCATGTTGTGGTCATAGTACCCGCGCAGATCCTCTTCGAAAAGGGAGTAGCTGCTCCGCCAGTTGATCGACGGGAAGTGGCGCTGTTGCGCCAGGCTCTTGTCCAGAGCCCAGAAGGCCCCGGAGAGCCGGAGGCTCGCCTGGGTCACCGGCTCGGAGAAGTCGCCTCCCGGTGGGGACACGGCGTTGATGACGGTTATGGAGCCCTCCCGTTCGGGGCTTCCGAGGCAGCGCACCCGCCCTGCCCGTTCGTAATACTGGGCAAGACGGGAACCCAGATATGCGGGGTAGCCCTCCTCCCCCGGCATCTCTTCCATCCGCCCGGCGATCTCCCGGAGCGCCTCGGCCCAGCGTGACGTCGAATCGGCCATGATCGCCACATCCCTGCCGAGATCACGGAAATACTCCGCGATGGTCATGCCGAGATAGATACTCGCCTCCCGGGCGGCCACCGGCATGTTGGAGGTGTTGGCGATCAGCACCATGCGTTCCATCAGGGAACGCCCCGTATGGGGGTCCTCCAGCTCGGGGAACTCCTCCAGGACCTCGGTCATCTCGTTCCCACGCTCACCGCATCCGATATAGACAATGATGTCCGCATCGCACCACTTGGCAAGCGACTGCTGGGTCACCGTCTTCCCGGTGCCGAAACTCCCCGGGACAACGGCCGCTCCTCCCTTGGCTACAGGAAAGAGGGTGTCGATCACCCGCTGCCCGGTCACCAGGGGGGTCTGCAGATGCAGCCGCTCCGCTGCAGGTCGGGGCTCGCGTACCGGCCAGGTCGTGGAAAGGGAAAGCGATGTGTCGTCAACCGTAACGACTGTCTCCGTCACCCCAAGCTCCGCCTGGGGGGCGATCCACCGCACCTCCCCCGGCTTCACCCGAGGCGGGATATGGATAGGGTGCGTCCCCGCTCCCTCCTGCACCTCTCCGATACAGTCGCCGGGTTCCGCCGCATCACCTGCGTTGACCCGGGGCATAAAGGGAAAGCTCTCCCGGGAACTGATGCTCTCCAGGTGTTCGCCGCGGGGGATGAAGACGCCCTTTTCGCCCAGCGTGGCCAGCGGCCGGCCGATGCCGTCCAGGACCTTTCCAAGCAGTCCGGGGCCGAGCCTCACGGTGAGCAGCCCTCCGCTGAACAGCACCCGCTCGCCAACCGTCACCCCATCGGTGTTTTCGTATACCTGGATATCCACCTCGTCGCCGCGTATCCGGACGACCTCACCCATCAGCTGCGCGTCACCTACATAGGCGACCTCGTACATCCGCACCGGGCCGGCCGCCTTGCCGCGCACCACAGGTCCGGAGACCGCGCGGACAGATCCGATATGCTCCATAGCGTACCCCTTATTCCTCCACGTTCTGCCTGTATATATCCGGGAAGGGAATCCAGCTCGGCGCCGCGAGCGATTCGATACGCCGCTTCCACAGGGCGGGCACCCGCTCGTACCAACCGGCTTCCACAATGACCAGTGCTACATCGGAAGCGGTCAGCTCGTTCCAGAGAGAGGGGAGATCCGCAGGGTCTTCGCAGAGTTTCGGCTCGAAACCCTTGATCGCCCACAGATCGGTGAAGATTTTTCTCCCCGCCACCAATGCTCGGGTGCGCTCCTCATGCATTGCCCGGATTCCTCCCTACGGGGACAAGAAGGGCCCGTATCTGCTCTTCGGTGTGTCCCATGACGATACCCACGGCAATGGTTGAGAGATTCTGCCACTCCACAAGCTGCCTCGCCACAAAGCCGATCAGCACGTCGATACCCAGCGGGTCACCCCGGAAGCAGGTTATCTGCCAGCGCCAGAAGGCCACCTGCATCCGCCGCTGGAATACGGGAGCCGGAGGGTTGTCGTCGGTACGCACCTTGTTCCATGCCGTTCCCGCGATGAGCGACTGCACGTCATCGAACCGCCGCAGCCTCTCGGGGGGAAGGCTCTCCCCGCCGGGGAGGAACCGCTCTTCCGTCAGTTCTTCTCCGGATGTGACAGCACGGAGCCAGATACCGGTATTCCAGAGATCAACAAGGCGCCCCAGATAGCCGGCCACCAACTCGCCGTTGCGCGAGGGATATGCTTCCACCCTTTGCAGCAGGAACGCAAGGATACCTCTGAGCAACCGCCGCTCCGCCTGCACCAGCGTCCGGTGTCTCAGCAATTCGCGCACGGCGTCGCCCAGGGCATCGGTGAGGGGGGTCCCAAGTCCTCGGCAACGCTCTTCGAGTTCCACCTGGTCATCGCTCTTCCACAGATCCCGGCACACCTCTTCGGACACCAGCCCGTACTGCATCCAGAGCGGTGCCTCCCGCTGACCGGAGCGCGGTACGGAAAAGGTGCGCAACAGCAGGCGCAGATTGTGGATATCAGCCCGCGCGAAGAGGACATCGAGCAGCTGCCGGGGCTCCCCATCGGCGATTCTGCGGATCAGCTGAAAGGTATCGGCGGTTCCCAGGGCCAGGGCGAGCTCTATACGGCGCAGAGACGATGCCTCCCGGCTCACCAGCTCTGTTCGGAAGGCTTCACCGTAACGGCTCTCCAGCAGGGAAACCTCGAACTGCCGCAACCCGAAACCGGAAAACCGCCGGAACGCGCTGTCATCCAGAAAGCCGCTCGACCGACCGCGAAGGATGGCGTTCATATACCCGTAGTTCTCGGGAAAACCGGTCCACCTCCTGCAGGTACGGCTCAACGCACTGCCCAAGCTGCTCCAGAAGCTCCGGTCCGAGCTGTCGCCAACGTGTGGCCAGTCTGTTGTCGATGATACGCGTCTCTGTCTCCGCGTCGAAAACAAGGCAACCTCCCCAGGGGTGATCGATCTCTTCCCGCACCGTCTCCACCTCGTCGAATTCCTGCTGCAGCGCGGACAGACCAGGGGGAACCCCGGCGATACAAGGGGTCCGGAGGGCATCCACCGCCTCCCGAAGCAGCGCCCGGTGCAGTGCGTACCACGATGCCGGGGACGCTTTCACAGAAAGGAGCTTCGCTTCGACAGTGCGGCTCACCGTGTCCTGAAGGGTACGCGCCTGCTCTGCCACCTCTTCGCGATAGCGTTGCAGCAAAAACCGCTTGACCTTCAGTAACCGCCGCTGCCGCTCCTCTGCAATCTCTCTCCGCCCGCTCTCAATCTCCCCTTCCACGAGACGGCGGCGCTCCGCGATCCGGTCGGAGAGGCGCTCCTCCATTGCGCGGCGCTGCGTTTCGTACCGTTTTTCATATTCCTGGCGGAGCGCTTCAAGAAACTGGCGGAACTGCCCGTCCGTTCTCTCCTCTTCGCTCATGGTTCACCTCCAACCGAAGAGACAGCCTCTAGGCAAACCGAAGAATCAACATGATGGCGACCACAAAGCCGAGGATAACCATTGTCTCCGGAATCGCCTCGAGAACTACCATGACACCGGCGGTTTCGGGTTTCTCCGCTACAGTGCCCGCTCCGGTGCTTCCGATCTTGGCCTGGGCATAGGCTGTCGCCAGCGCCGGAATCCCGACAGCAAGGGCCGCCGCAAATGCAATGAGGGCTTTTTCCATCACTGTTTCCTCCTTTTGGAAAATGGTTTGTAGGCTGTTCCTCCGGTTGAATAGAACTTGCCGAAGAATTCAACATAGTGCAAACGGGCGGAGTGCAGTCCGGAACCCGCCAGGGCGAGGACAAAGTTGAGAAGATGGAGGACCACCGCCAGGAAGAGACCCAGCAGGGAGATGCCGAGAACATCGACAAAGGTGGAAGCCACCATGGCGAGGATCGCCGAGGAAAGGCCTATGGCGGCAATCCGGACATAGCTGAGCACGTTGCCGACGGCCCCGAGCATCTCCACGACACCGCCGACACCCCCGGCTACGGTGAGCAGCACAAACCCCACGATCACAAAGGAGAGCGCCACGCTGAAGAGCCCCGGGGGAAGCCATCCCTTGATCACCACGAGCAACGCGATCAGGCCGAGGAAGATCAGCAGATCGGCAAGTTTCTCCAGCCAGTGGGACCGTTCTCCGAAACGGATCCCCTCCACGACGCCGAGGAGCAGTCCAAGCAGGATGTGTCCCAGGCCCAGCACAATGGTGAAGATCATCACAGGCATAACGGCGTGGGCCCGTTCCACCCAGAGCGGATGAAGCCCCAGCAGCCTGTGGCCCAGATCGCCGAAGAGCTCGCCGTACAGGAAGCCCCAGAAAACGCTCCAGGCGGCGATATGCATGAGAATGACACCGATCTCGGGGACATAGCGCCTTCGGGTTCCTTTTTTCCGCAAGAGCGCTCCGATGACGCCGATGATCGCCCCATACCCGGCGTCACCCACCATACAACCGGAAAAGAAGGGAAAGAAGATCCCCATGAGGATCGTCGGGTCGACGCCCATGTACCGGGGCGAAGGCAGGAGTCGCAAAAAGAGTTCGAAGGGTCTGAAGGGAGCCGGATTGATCAGCGCCACCGGCACCTCATGCCATTCGTCGCTCTCCGGATGCCGCCAGTAGATAAAGAGCTCATCCTGAAAGCGGCATTTCAACGCTTTTGTGGCTTCTTCAAGGTGATCCTCGGGGATCCAGCCTTCCAGCTGGAACATGCCCCCCTCGGGGACAATGGTGTCCTCCAGTCGGGCCGCCTCCGCCTGCTCCTCCGTAAGGATATAGAGTGCCCCAAGGCGCGGTCCCCATTCCCGGCGGGTCTTGTCCAGCTCTCCTTCCACTTCCTTGAGCCGTTTGGGAACCCAGTCCATGCCCTTTTCCACAGCCTGGATGGAATCGAAGACATGGCGTTTCTCGAAGGCATGCGGAGGACGCCAGGCCACCGCATCCTCCTCCCTCATCACCTCTTCGACCTCGCCCCTGGCCTCACGGGGGACACTGAGCGAAAGCAGGACATTCTCACCCGACACCGCCGCCTTATGGTAGCGCACCGATGCCCTTTCTCCCCGTTTGGACCCCTCGCGCTGGACTGCGCTGCGCAAGCGGGGCAGCAGCGTCTTCACCCGGGACGAGCCGACCCACCACAACGAGAGGTCACGTCCCTCGGTGCGCTCCTCCTGGAAAAAAGGGAGGACGTGTACCACATTGTGGTGGACCTGCCGCAGGGTCTGCAGCGTCCGCTGCAGGGAATCGCGCTCCTCCAGCAGCTCCGAGAGACGTTCCCGGAAGGACTCCAGGCTCCGTTCAAGCTCCCGGGCCGCCCCTGCACCCAGGGAACCGATCCGTGCCTCCACCCGTCTGAGATAGTCGTCGCTCAAGGAATCCCAGTCGTCCCAGGAGAGGGCTTCCAGCATGCCCCGGATCCTCGCGGAAAGCAACACCAGACGGTGGCTCTCCTCGCGGGAGATCACCTCGGCCGGGGCCAGCTCCGTATGGAGTACACCCAATTCGTGGAGCTGATCCACCAGCTCTCCTTTGATACTCGTTACGCCCCACAGGGAGAGGCGCAGCATACGCCGGATCACGAGCTCCCGTCGCTCCCTTCGTACTCCGGAAGAAGACGGGTGAGCATGTTACGGGAGATGTCGTCGACACCACAGAGGCCGGCGACACTCTCCCTGGTTTCCTCCAGTTTCCTCTGGAGTTGTGCCTCGAGGCGCGCGCGCTCCTCCTCGATCCCCCGCTCCATATGAGCGTGTTCTTCCCTGAGCTCCCGGTAGGTGTTGCGGGTCATCTCTTCCAAACGCTCCATGCCCTGGGCTTCCTCCCGCTCAAGCTCTTCCAGGCGCCTCTGGTGGATACCCTCGAGACGCTTCCGTTCCTGTTCCAGCTCCCGCTGGATGGACGTTTCCTGCTCCGCGGCAGTGGGTTCCACTCCCTGTCTATCTTTCATTGAAAACCTCAGCCTCCATCATAAATTCGCAGAAGGCCCCACGGTCGATCACGCCGGCAAGGCGGTGTCCGTCCTCCACAACAGGGAGACGCTTGATGCGCTTGCGCAGCATCAGGTCGGCCACGGTCATCAGACTGGTCTGGGGGTGGACATAGATGGGATCAGAGGTCATGAATTCCTCCACCAGCCTTCCACCAAGCATCTTGAGGCGATCGAGGAGATTCCCCTCCGAATCGTCGAGGAAGGAGCTCTGCGCAAGCACCTCAAGGTAGGTGGGCACCGATGCGTGGAGGATATCGCTCTCCGAGATGAACCCCGCCAGAATCCAGTTGTGGCGGACCACCGGCACACCGCCGATTCTCTGGGTATAAAAAACACGGACCGCGTCAATGATCAGGTCATCAACCGCAAGGGCCGTGAGGTCGCGCATCATCAATTGGGAAGCAGTGGTGTTCACGTTTTCCCTCCGCCCTTATGTAGGATTCCGATTCGCGTCGCCAGCACAGCCAGAACAAACAGGGGAAGCCGGCTCATCCGTCTCCACCGCCAGGGCTCCTGGAATAACCGGTAGAGCCACTCGCAGCCGAGCTTCTGCCACATCGCCGGCGCCCGCCGCAGCTTTCCGGAGATAACATCGAAACTCCCCCCTACTCCCATACCAACCATATCTCCCAGTTCGTCGATATGCCGGTACAACCAGATATCCTGCCAGGGCACCCCCAGGGCCACAAAGAGGATGTCGGCCCGGGAGTCCCGGATTCGCTCCACAACCTCGTCGTTCTGCTCACTGGGAAAGTATCCGTTGTAGGTACCCGCCACAGCGAGCCCCGGATAGCGTTCCTGAAGGCGCTCCCCCGTCGTTTCGGCGATGCCCGGCTCGCCTCCGAGGAGGAACACCGACCACCCTTCCGTGGCGGCGATACGGCAGAGGCGATCCATAAACTCGACACCGGCGATACGTTCGTGCAGGATATACCGGAAGGCGCGGAGCGCCCACACCAGACCCATCCCGTCGGGGAGGGAGAGGTCGGCGCTCTGGAAGACCCGCCGCAGCCGTCTGTCCTGGAGACAGGCGTACACCGCCAGGGCATTGGGGGTGACGATGCGGCGAGGGCCCCGTTCCCCGGCGTTGAGCCAGGAACGCACCTTGGCGAGGGCATACTGTACGGAGACGTTGTCGATGGGCACCCCCCAGATCACCGGACGGCGCGGACAGAGAGGAGGGCTGGTCTGGGTCTTCAGATGGAGCAGATAGGCGCCCGAGGCGGCCAGAGAGCTGCCGGCCACCAACAGCCCCTGGGCATCCGGGCGGAGCTGGAGCGCCGCCGCGGCTAAGCCGAGAGCGCCACAGAACAGCGCCACCGCCCGTACGGCGGCGGGATGGTCCACCCCTTTCCCGAGAAGATGACGGTAGAGGCAGAGCGTGCCGTCCCTCCTGCCCGGGAGGGCCCGGCTGATGGCATTCAGGGAGGTCTCGAGGAAGGGGAGTGCGAAGAGCCCCACCGGAAGCAGAAAGATGGTGGTGAACGCCACGCTCTTACTGACGCCGAGCATGGAGGTGCCCGCCAGCAGGGTTCCCCAGAGCGCCGAGAGAGGTTGCCCGAGACGCCTGAACATGTGACCGTGCCGGCTCCAGAAGACCGCCAGCAGGATGAGCCCGCTGACGCTCAGCAGGAGCGAGCCGCCGAAGCCCTGCATGGAAAAGAGGGTCACGCCGACCAGAAGAAGCCATGTCATGGCAAGCAGATGCGCCGCCATCCCCGAGATCTGGTCGAGTTCCTGGACGAGCAGCGGGAAGAGGCCGCCCCAGAGCGCGGTGACCAGCATGGAGGCCCAGGGGGAAAGGTAGAGGTATTCGCCGCCGGGAAGCCCGATGAAGGAGATCCGGGGCCCAAGGACGGCAAAGAGGAGGCCGATGACAAGATAGAGAAAACGGATGTTGGCCCTGGAAAACCGCTGCACCAGACCGATCAGCGTGGCCACCACCGCAATGGCGACGACATGGCGTGCGTCGCCGCTGGTGGACCAGAATCCGATGATACACCATGCCCCCAGCAGCAGCAGATCCCGCATGTAATCGAGCTGGTCCTGCTGCAGGTGCCGGCGGAGCATCTTCTGGACCACCAGGCACGCCAGCGCCACAGAGAGACTGATTGAAAGACCCGCCAGTAGTGTTATGTCAGAGAACATGCCTTCCCTCCATGAAAGATCCGCTCCATCCGGCAGGGCACCACGTTACAGCCACAACAGATGAAGAAAACGTGTAGGATACGTTTCCGTCAGAAGCATTGTACCATGGAACCCTGCCTGTTCCACGTTTTTCCTCGAGTGCCGGAGCGGCGGGACCCCTCTAGGCCGGGGCGGAAAGGACGCTAACGCCGCCCATATAGGGAACAAGCGCCTCGGGGAGATGCACATTCCCCTCCCGGTCCTGCCTGTTTTCGAGGATCGCGATGAGACACCGCCCTATGGCGATCCCGGAGCCGTTCAGGGTGTGGACGTAGCGGGGCTTGCCGCCGCCCTTCGGTCGGTATCGGGCGTTCATCCGACGGGCCTGGAAATCCTCGCAATTACTGCAGGAGCTGATCTCCCTGTACCGCTCCTGCGAGGGGAGCCACACCTCGATGTCGTAGGTCTTGGCTGCGGCGAACCCCATGTCCCCGGTGCAGAGGGTCACCACCCGGTAGGGAAGCTCCAGAAGCTGCAGCACCCGCTCGGCATTGCCGGTGAGGCCTTCCAGCTCGTCGTAGCTTGTCTCCGGCGCGACCACCTTGACCAGCTCCACCTTGTCGAACTGGTGCTGCCGGAGCATCCCCCGGACATCCTTGCCGTGGCTGCCCGCCTCCTTGCGGAAACAGGGTGTGTAGGCCGTGAGATAGAGGGGGAGCGTTTCCTCGCTGAGGATCTCCTCCCTGTGGAGATTGGTCAGGGGAACCTCCGCCGTCGGGATCAGCCAGAGATCCTCCTGCCTGCTCCTGTAGAGATCGTCGGCGAATTTCGGGAGCTGTCCCGTCCCGAACATGGTGTCGCTGTTGACCATGAAAGGCGGCTGGCATTCGGTATAGCCATGCTCCCCGGTGTGGAGATCGAGCATGAAGTTGATCAGCGCCCGCTCGAGCCGGGCCGCATGCCCACGCAACACGGTAAACCTGCTCTGTGCCAGCTTGACACCCCGCTCGAAGTCGAGGATACCGAGGTTCTCGCCGATCTCCCAGTGGGGCTTCGGCTCGAAGGAGAAGCTCGGCGGGGTCCCCCAGGTCCGCTCCACCGGGTTGTCCTCCTCGTCATGCCCCACCGGAACCGTTTCGTGGGGCCTGTTGGGGATCTCCACAACCATCGCCCGGAGTTCTTCCTCGACGGCAGCCAGTTCCTCATCCCGGCTCTTGATCCGCTCGCCCAGGGCCCGCATCTCCTCCATCAGCGCCGTGGCGTCCTCGCCGTTTTTCTTCGCCCGACCGACCTTCTTGGAACCCTCGTTCCGCCTGGCGCGCAGCTCTTCCAGCTCGCCCAGGATCTCGCGCCGCCGCTCGTCACGCCCCATGAGCAGGTCGAGGGGGAATCCCTGATTCCGTTTCGCAAGCAGGTTGCGAACGTCGTCGGTATGCTCCCGAATCCACTTCATATCAAGCACAGTCTATTCCTCCTTGGCTCCTCGGACTTCCTGCATCAGGTTTGCCATCTCCAATGCCGACATGGCCGCCTCAACACCCTTGTTGCCGGCCTTGCTGCCGGCCCTGGAGAGAGCCTGGTCCAGGGTATCGCAGGTCAGGACCCCGAAGGCGACCGGGACACGCTGCTCCATACCGATATGGGCGAGTCCCTTGGAGACCTCGGAAGCCACATAGTTGAAATGGGGTGTGTCTCCCCGAATCACCGAACCCAGGGCGATGATAGCGTCCTGCTTCCCCTGCAGAGCGAGCTCCTTGACAATAAAGGGGAGCTCCCATGCTCCCGGCACCCAGTAGACGGCGAGATCCTGATGCCTCACCCCGTGTCGGAGCAGTGTGTCCTTCGCCCCTTCCAGGAGTCGCGAGGTGATGAGTTCGTTGAAACGGGAAACGACAAGCGTGAATCGCAATCCGGCCCCTGTCAGGGCCCCTTGAACAACCTGCATGGCCTCTCCTCCTTGTGGTATCGGTGTCCGCCTCTCGGGACGGTGTCGGAGCGCTACTTGTGCAGTATGTGCCCCATCTTGTCGCGTTTCGTATGGAGATAGTACTCGTTGTGGGGATTGGGGGGGATCTCCAGAGGGACACGGCCGGTCACCTCCAGCCCGTACCCTTCCAGCCCGACGATCTTCCTGGGGTTGTTTGTCATGAGACGGATCCGTTTCAGTCCCAAATCGGCCAGGATCTGGGCCCCCAGACCGTAATCCCGAAGATCGGGATCGAAACCCAGAGCCTGATTGGCCTCCACGGTGTCCATCCCTCTCTCCTGCAGCTCGTAGGCCTTGAGTTTCGGCAACAGGCCGATCCCCCTGCCCTCCTGACGCATATAGAGCACCACGCCCTCCCCCTGCTTCTCGATATACTCCATGGAGTGGTGCAGCTGGGGACCGCAGTCGCAGCGGAGCGAGCCGAAGACATCGCCTGTCAGGCACTCGGAATGGACCCGCACCAGCACCTCCCTGTCCGGCTCCGACCAGGGATCACCCTTGACCAGGGCCATGTGGAGCTTCTCCGTGCCGTGCTCCAGCAGCGACCGGTAGGCATAGGCCGTGAAGTCACCGTAGGCTGTGGGGAGAGAGATGGTGGAGACCCGCTCCACCAGCTTGTCCCGCTGATGCCGGTACCGGATGAGCTGCTTGATGGAAAAGATCTTCAGGTCGAAGCGTCGGGCGAACTCCCAGAGGTCGCCCAGCCGGGCCATCGTCCCGTCTTCGTTCATGATCTCGCAGATCACCGCAGCAGGGGGGAACCCCGCCAGTCCGGCCAGATCCACGGAGGCCTCGGTGTGCCCCGCCCGTTTGAGCACCCCGCCCTCCCGGGCGATCAGGGGAAAGACGTGGCCGGGGCGACGGAAATCGTCGGCACCGCTGCTCTCCTCGGCAAGAAACCGGCAGGTCAGGGCGCGGTCGGCTGCAGAGATGCCGGTGGTGGTGCCTTCCTTCGCATCCACCGAAACGGTGAAGGCCGTCTGCATCCGGTCGGTGTTGTCCTGCACCATCAGTTCGAGTCCGAGCCGCTGCGCCCTGTCCAGCGTCACCGGCGCACAGATCAGACCCCGCCCATATTTTGCCATAAAATTGATGGTCTCGTCCGAGACCTTGTATGCCGGAATCACAAGGTCTCCCTCGTTTTCCCGGTCTTCGTCGTCCACGACGATGATCATCTTCCCCCGGCGCAGCTCGTCGAGGGCTTCCTCTACAGAACAGAATGTTGCTTCGGAATGCATCGATCCACCTCTTTCGGTTCCATTTCACGTGCTGTTCCCGTTCTTCCGGGGCAGCACTATACCCATCCGTATCGCTGGAGGTCCTCCCATCCGATGGTGCCCCCGCCGGTGTTCTCCCTGCCGGCAGCCGGAAGGTCGCCGGCCTTTCCTTCGAGCAGCGAGGCCACATACTTCCCCAATATATCTGTTTCCAGGTGGAGGCGGTCACCCGGGCCGACCCGGCCCAGCGTGGTCTCCGCCAGTGTCGTGGGGATCACCCCCACGCTGAAGGCCACCCCGCTCCTGGCGGCCACAGTGAGGCTCACCCCATCCAGGGCCACCGATCCCTTCTCCACTACCAGCGGCACAACACGCTCCGGCGCCTGGCATTCGATCAGCCGGCTCCTCCCCCAGGGCAACACGCTCCGAACGGTCACCAGGGTATCCACATGACCGGTGACCAGATGTCCGTCCAGCCTTCGTTCCAGGGTCAGCGACCGTTCGAGGTTCACCGCCTCCCCGGGACGGACATCGCCCAGTCGGGTGCGCTCCAGTGTTTCGGGCATCATCTCCACGGCGAAGTGATCCGCACCGGTCTCCACTACGGAGAGGCAGGCGCCGGAGACGGCGACGGACTGCCCGTGGACGAGCATGCCGGCGAACCCGGGGGCCCCGATCCGGAGAAGGTGGACATCCCCCTGCCGGGTGCAACCCTCCACTCTCCCCACCTGCTCTATAAGCCCGGTGAACACGACAGCACCCCCTCAACAAGGAAATCCCGTCCCACAGAGGAGACACGAGGTTCCAGGAGTTCGATCTTCTCCTCCAGGCAGGAACAGCGGAATCCCCCGCGGAGGGAGCGCCCCGCACCGAGCAGCGACGGCGCGACAAAGAGCGCCACGGCGTCGGCGCAGCGCTGCCGCAGGAAGGAGCCGATCACCTCGCCGCCCCCCTCGACCAGGAGATATTGTACCCCCCTCCCGGCGAGAGCCGAAAGGAGAGGAGGGATCGAAAGACCGCGGTCATCAGACGGGAGGGGAAGGATCTCGAAGGGGAAGCCCTCCCTGTCCTCCCGGGAGGCCGCCTCGTCGCTGCAGGCCACCACGGTCCGGGGGTTTCGGTATACCTGTTTTGCAGGCGTAATGCGAAGGCGGGAGTTGAGCACAACAGGAAGGGGCGAGGGGCCGGCGCACTCCCGCACGGTGAGCGAGGGATCGTCCTGCTCCACCGTTTCCCTCCCCACAAGCAGGGCATCCTGCTCGGCCCGGAGGAGATGCGCCATCCGGCGCGCCTCCGGACCGGTGATCCACTGGCTCCTGCCGTCGTCCAGGGCGATGGTCCCGTCCAGTGTGGCGGCGGCCTTCAGCGTCACCCAGGGTCGGTGGTGACGGCAGCTGTGGAAGAAGCCCCTGTTGATCCAGGCGCACTCCGACGCCAATACACCCTCTGTCACCTCCACCCCGCCGCTGCGGAGGATATCGTTTCCGCGGCCGCAGACGCGGGGATTGGGGTCGCGGGTCCCCACAACCACCCGGGACACCCCGGCCTCGACAAGCCGGGGGGCACAGGGCGGCGTCCGCCCGTGGTGCGAACAGGGTTCCAGGGTGACATAGGCGGTCGCGCCGGCGGCTCCTTCGCCGGCCATCCGCAAGGCCTCCACCTCTGCGTGGTCCCCGCCGCAGCGCCGGTGGTATCCCTGGCCGACCACGGCATCCCCGGCCACAATGACACAGCCCACCCGGGGATTGGGGCGGACCGCACACCCTCCTCTGTGAGCGAGGGAGAGCGCCCTCCGCATGTAGTATTCGTCAACGCTTTTCCGTCTCAGTCTCCACCTCTCCCCTCAACGTCCGCCGGATCGTCGCGGCCAGCGTCCTGCCGATCCCCGGTACCGACGCGATCTCCTCCGCCTCGAGCGTGGAGATCCGCTGTACGCTGCCGAAGGTTCCCAGAAGCCGGGCGGCACGCTTCTTCCCCACACCGGGGATCTCCTCCAGAGCGGAACGGCGGAGTCTGCTGTCCCGCCGACTGCGGTGGGCCCCCACAGCATAGCGGTGGGCCTCGTCGCGGACCTGCTGCAAGAGCCGGAGGGCGGCCCCGCCTTCCGGCAAGGCCAGCGGCGGCCGCCCGGCCTCGCTATAGACAAGCTCCTCCCGTTTCGCCAGAGCCACCGAGGGGATGTCCTCGATCCCCAGAGCCTCCAGCGCTTTCCTGGCGAAACGCAGCTGTTGCTCGCCGCCGTCGATGACAATCAGCTGGGGAACCGGCTCGTCGCCCTGCAGGACATGCCTGTAGCGCCGGGAGAGCACCTCTTCCATGCTCCGGAAGTCGTCGATTCCTTCCACGTCCCGGACGGCGAATTTCCTGTACAGCGATGCGTTGGAACGTCCCTGCTCGAAGACCACCACCACACCGTAGGTCTCCCCGCCGGAGAAGTGCGAGATATCGAACCCGTCGATTCTCCAGGGGAGTGTCTTGAGTCCCAGAGCGCTCTGCAGCTCCTGCAGGGCATCCCACATCTCCGGGCTGAGCTCCCCGTCCGCACCCCGGCTGGTGCGCTGCCGGGTGTACCGCCAGATGGCCCTGATGGTATCACGGATCCGCCCCGCCTCTTCAAAGGCAAGCTCCGAAGCGGCCCGTTCCATCCTGGCTCTGAGGCGTTCCACCAGTTTCAGGGTCTGGCCCTGCAGCAGCAGAATGACATCGGCCACACGTTCGCCGTATTCCCTCTGGCCGCACTTGCCGGCACAGGGCCCGAGGCATCGCCCCAGGGCGTACTTGACACAGGGACGGTTGCGGGGACGGCTCGGGTCGATGTCCCTTGTACAGGTGCGCAGGGGGAAATAGCGTTCGGTCAACCGGAGGAGCTGCCGCACCTCCGACACCCGGGTGAAGGGACCGAAATACACCCCCCCGTCATCGGAATGGTGTCGGGTGACCACCACCCGGGGGAAGGGCTCGCTGGTTACCTTGATATAGGGATAGCGCTCCCCCATTTTGAGTTCCACGTTAAAGAACGGCTGATACCGCTTGATGAGCTTCGCCTCCAGGACAAGGGCTTCCACCTCCGATTCCGTCCGGATCGTGGAGATATCCTCGATGAGCGAAACAAGCTTCCGCAGGCGGGGGGAGGCGAAACCACTCCGCCGAAAATAGGAGGCGACCCGCTTTTTCAGCGACTTCGCCTTGCCCACATAGAGCACCCGGCCCTCTCCGTCGTGCATCAGATAGACCCCCGGCCTGTCGGGATAGGACCTTGTTTTTTCCAGCAACTCGCTCCGTTCCATACTCGCCACCTTCACTTTTCGCCCGTAAGAGTATAGGATATCATGAAGACAGTCGGGAGGTGTGTTGCATGCCACTTGTACTCTTCAATGACCTTACCGGGAAGAAAGAACCCTTTGTTCCCCTCCAGGACGATCACGTGGGTTTCTACGTCTGCGGCCCCACCGTCTATGATTATTTCCACATCGGGAATGCCCGCCCCTTCATCCTCTTCGATGTCCTCCGGAGATATATGGAGTACCGGGGATATCAGGTCACCTATGTGGAAAACTTCACCGATATCGACGACAAGATGATCAACCGGGCCAGGGAAAAGGGGATCTCGGTGAACGAACTGGCCGAACGCTTCATCCAGGCCTACAGGGAAGACGCCGAAGCGCTGGGTGTCCGTCCCGCCACGATCTCCCCGCGGGCCACGGAGCATATCGAACCCATTATCCGTCTCATCGGGAAAATCCTCAATGCTGGGCATGCCTACGAGGTGGACGGCGACGTCTACTTTTCCGTCACCAGCTTTCCGGAGTACGGCAAGCTGGCGAAGCAGGACCTCGACGAACTCCAGTCCGGCGCCAGGATCGAGGTGGATCCGAGAAAGGAGCACCCCCTGGATTTCGCGCTCTGGAAGTCGGAGAAACCCGGCGAACCCGCCTGGGAAAGCCCCTGGGGCCGCGGCCGGCCGGGCTGGCACATCGAATGCAGCGCCATGTCCATGGAATACCTGGGGGACACCCTGGATATCCACGCCGGCGGCAGCGACCTGATCTTTCCGCATCACGAAAACGAGATCGCCCAGGCGGAGGCCGCAACAGGACAGCCCTTCGTCCAGTACTGGGTCCATAACGGATACCTGATGATCGACAAGGAGAAGATGTCCAAATCCCTGGGCAATTTCATGACCGCCAGAGAGGCGCGCAAGGTCTACTCGCCGCTGGCCATCCGGCACTTCATGCTCAGCGCGCACTACCGTTCGCCGCTGAACTTCTCCGACGAGGGGCTGCAGCAGGCCACCTCGGCCGTGAACCGGCTCCGGAACTGCTGGGGCGACCTCTGCGAGGCCCTGGACAGGAACAGCGAAAGCCGGGGGCCGGACGCCGGGCTGCGCCATGCCGTCGACGCGGCGAAAACCCGTTTCCTGGCGGATATGGACGACGACTTCAACAGCGCGGGCGCCCTCGGTGCGGTCTATGAATGTGTCCGGGCGGTCAACGCCCACCTGCAGCACAGCCCCTACGATATCGAAGGCCTCCGGGAAGCACTGCGGTTCCTCGAGGATGTGGAGGAGATCATGGGGGTCATCGGCATCGAGGCACTGAACGAAGAGGGAAGATGCGACGATACCTACATTGAGCAGCGTATCGCCGAACGCGAACAGGCACGCCGGGAGAAGGACTACGCCAGGGCGGACCAGATCCGCGACGAGCTGCTGGAACAGGGGGTCGTCCTGAAGGACACCCCCGACGGGACACGCTGGACGCACCAGCGGTAACGGCACCTTCCCCGGCCGTTCCGTCATGCGGCCGGGGACCACCGCAGAGATTCTTCTCGAGGAGATGGTGGAATGGGGACAGGAAGTCAGGAGATCATCAGCAGGCGTGCCTTCTCGGTCACGAGGCAGGGAGAAGAGCTCTACCTGACTGTGGGAGGACAGGTTTCCGCCACCCGCATCATTGAGGAGCTCACCAGAGAGATCCCCGGCGTAACGCCGGACATCCAGTCGGTGATCTACGCCATCAACACCGGCACCCCCACACCCGTGGGCAGCCTGGCCCCCGGGGTGGGGGGGGCCGGGCTCC
>JAIPGA010000028.1 GCA_021736445.1 Synergistales bacterium
GCTCCCCTACCTGGTTCTTCTGCCGGTCTTCGCCAAGGACATCCTCCAGGGCGGACCGGAGGCCCTGGGTTTTCTCATGGGCGCCAGCGGCATCGGTGCGCTGGCCGCTTCCGTCCTCCTGGCCCTGCGGCACAGCCCCGTGGGGCTTGGCAAGACCGTAGCGGCCGGACTGATCGCCTTCGGCGGGTGCGTGGCCGCCTTCGCCCTTTCCAGGATATTCCTCCTCTCGCTGCTCCTGATCGTTCCCGTGGGGTTCAGTCTTGTCATCGTCCTCACCGGCTGCAACACACTGATCCAGACATTGGTGGACGACGACAAGCGGAGCCGGGTGATGAGTCTCTTTGTCATGTCCCTCCTCGGCGTGGCACCCCTGGGCAGCCTCCACGCCGGGTGGCTGGCCTCCCACATCGGCGCGCCGGCGGTACTCGCCCTGGGGGGAAGCGCCTGTGTCCTGGTCGGGCTCGTCCTGCGCCGGAAGCTGCCTTCCCTGAAAACCTACTGTGACACCATCTACCGTCAAAAGGGACTGATCGGCGACGATGCATGACTTGACATCCATACCCCTGAGGTGTATATTACACCCAGGCTGGATATAGAACAGCCAGTAACACGGACACACCCCGCACAATCCATGCCCCACCTCCCGTGCCCTTTGGCACTGAGGAAGCGCAGGCCTTGAGAGGTCTGCGCTTCCTCTATAGAGAGCCCGTTCGACAGATGCCCTCCTGAACCATCGCCTTGCAGAACAACCATTTTGTTCTATCATGAACCTATCCGAGAAGCATCCATCCGAGAGGAGGCAGAGGAGACATGCCACACCTGCGGGAACAGCACTTTATCGATATCTCCACAGCCCTCGACAACGAGACGGCACACTGGCCCGGCGACACGCCCTTCAGGAGGGAGACCACCATGGAGCTGGCCAGGGGGGATTTCGCCAATCTCTCACAGCTTTCCATGAGCGCCCATACCGGCACCCACATGGACGCGCCGGCCCACTTTCTCGAAGGCGGCGCCACCATAGACAGCATGCCGATCACGGCGACGGTGGGTACGGCCAGGGTCCTGGAGATCACGGACCCCGCAGCCATCCACGCCGAAGAGCTGGAACGGCACCATATCCAACAAGGCGACCGGCTGCTGTTCAAAACCCGGAATTCCTCGCGGCCGGAACGGAACAGGGGCTTTATCGAGGACTTCGTCTCCATCGCTCCGGACGGAGCGGAGTATCTTGCCTCCCGCCGGGTGCGCTGCGTGGGGATCGATTATCTCTCCGTGGGCGACTATCCAGGCGGCGGCGCGGAAACCCACCGCATTCTCCTGGAGGCGGGGATCTGGATCATCGAGGGGCTCCAGCTGGATCATGTCGTCCCTGGCGCCTACAGACTGATCTGTCTCCCCCTCAAGCTGGCCGACGCTGACGGCGCCCCGGCCCGTGCGGTGCTGCAGTATCTGGAACAGGGGTAGCGTTCTCCCGGGACCGTATCGGCAAGCTCTTTACAGGTAGCGCAAAAGGTAGCCTTCTTGACAGGGACAGAGGAATACAGTACAACCTGACCCATACCGGCTGCGGCCATAGACTGCCAACGGGGGAGGTGGGAGGATGAACGACAACGCAGTGCCGTACTGTGCGTTCCGGTATTACTGGTATTGGACCGAATGCCCGTCCACGGTGTCCGGTACGCACCGGTAGTGCCATCAGCGCACCAGGGACGGGTACCCAGAGAGTGGGTGCCCGGTTTTTTTATGTCGAGAACCAGTGTCGAGCAGAGCAAGGAGGAGTCTGGCGATGAATGTACAGTTAGGCATTTTGATTATCTATATCCTCATACTGGCGGGGATCTCCCTTATGGCGGCCCGCATCCAGCAGAAACGGGCCGAAGGGGCCCTGGGGTATCTTCTGGCCGGGCGGCATCTCCCGGCGATCATGGTGGCGACGATGCTCGCCGGACTGGCCATCGGCGGGGTCTCCACGGTGGGCGTCGCCCAGAACGCCTACACCAAGGGGCTTTCGGCGGGCTGGTACAACGCGGCCTGGGGAACGGCGGGGATCCTGGTGGGCCTGATGGCGGCACGATTTCTGCGGAAATCCAGGGTCTTCACCATCTCCGAGATGATGGGACGCCTCTACGGCCCCTCGGCCCGCTTCGCCGCCGCGCTGGCGCAGCTGCTCATCATGATGGTCATCACCTCGCTGCAGTACGTAGCGGGCGGCGCGATCCTCACGGCGATCCTCCCCGATATCTTCAGCTTCCAGGGCGGCATGCTCACCACGGCGGGGCTCTTTGTGGGGATCGCCCTGGCGGGAGGCTATCTGGCGGGCAGCATCGCCAACCTGGTGAACGTGGTCGTCATCTACCTCGGGATCGCCGCGGCCCTCTTCGCATCCTTCGGCGCCTCGGGAGGCGTGGATGCAGTGGTGGCCGCGCTCCCGGCGGGAGGCCCCTGGTTCGACTGGACCACCGGGGTGGGGATCGCCGTGATCACCGCCTGGATGGTGGTGATGATCACCCAGGGATTCTCCGTGCAGGCCATCTCCCAGATCGCCTTCGCGGCCAAGGATGAAAAGGCCGCACAGCGGGGCTTCATCCTCGGCGGCATCATTATCCTCCCCGCCGGGTTTCTCTGCGCCCTCTTCGGCATCATCGCAGCGGCGGAGTTCCCCGGCCTCGAAAACTCGGCCATGGCGCTGCCCTCGCTGGTGGCGCACATCAGCCCCATGGTGGGCGGGATCTTTCTGGCCTCGCTCTGGGCCGCGGACATCTCAACAGCGGTGGGACTCTTGATGGGGAGCTCCACCCTCGTCCTGGAAGATATCGTCATGAAGCTGCTTCCCGAATCGAGCTGGAAGGGACGGGAGGTCATGATCTCACGGCTGGGCATCCTTTTAGTCAGCGCTCTGACGCTCTTCCTGGCTCTGACTTCGGTGAGCATCCTCAAGACCATCACCACGGCGCTGGCCATCACCGCCTCCTTTACGCTGCTGATCCTGTCGCGCCGTTTCTTCCCGGGGATCTGCAAGCGCGCCAACGGCTTCTGGACCATCTTCGCCTCCGTGGCCATCTGGGTGGTCTGGACCTTCGTCCCGGCCTCCCATGTGGTCCCCCACGTGGTCTATCTCGAATGGCCGATCTGCCTCGCCGTCTTTGTGCTGACCACGGTCTTCGGCCGTGAACCGGCAGGGGAACTCGAGGTGGACAGGGTCCTTTCGGGAGAATCGGCCACCGAGCAAGGATAGAAGAACAACAAAAAAGGAGACTGCAGCGATGACACCGACGTTCATTCCCTACGACCGGCTCCTGGCGTTCACCGGAAAGCTCCTGGAGGCCATGGGCTACCCGCGCGATCGGGCCGCCGAGACGGCCCGGGTGCTGGTGGAGGCCGACGCCAGAGGTGTTCCCTCCCACGGGGTGGCCCGGCTGAAGTTCTACAAGCACAATATCGACGGCGGATTCGCCGTTCCCGACGCCGAACCGGAGGTGGTCCACGAAACCCCTCTCTCCAGGGTGATCGACGGCCACAACGGGATCGGTTCCCATATCTCACGCTTCGCCATGGACAGCTGCATCACAAAGGCGAAGGAAATCGGGGCGGGCTTCGCCTCGGTACGGAACTCCAACCACTTCGGGATGGCCGGTCTCTGGGCGGAAGAAGCGGCCCGGGAAGGCCAGATCGGCATGGCCTTCACCAACACCAGGCGGTGTGCCATCGTCACCCACGGCCGGGAGATGCTGCTGGGCACCAACCCCATCGCCGTGGCGATCCCCACGGGGAAATCGCTGCCTTTCCTGCTCGACATGGCCACCACCACGGTGGCCCACGGCAAGATCGAGGTCTACGACCGGCGGGACAGGGAGATGCCACTGGGATGGGCCGTGGACGAACACGGCCGGGGAACCCGCGACGCCCACCATATCGAGCGGCTCTTCCAGAAAGGCACCACCTGTGGGGGGCATCTGCTGCTCGGCGGGGAAGGGGAAGAGCTGGGCGGCCACAAGGGCTACGGTCTCGGTCTGCTGGTGGAACTGCTCTGCTCGGGCCTCTCGCTGGGCCGCTGGAGCGCCCGGACCTTTCAGGCACCGGGCAGCGGGATCACCCATTTCTTCGCCGCCATCAGACTGGATCTCTTCGGCGAACAGGAGGCCATCGAGGAACACATCGCCGCCATCCTGGCGGACATCCGCAGCAGCGAACGCGCCGCGGAAGGAGACCGGATCTACATCCACGGGGAGAAGGAAGCCGAGGCGAGAGAGGATTCGCTCCGACTGGGCATTCCCCTTGACGACGCCACCGTCCGGCTGCTCCGGGGCTACGCAGAACAGTGGGGGGTGGCGAGTCCACTCTAACGCACGCCGCGGCACAGAGCTTTTGCAGGACCGCAAGCGCACCGCAACGTTGTCGTTACAGGGAAGGGCTATACTCTTTCCGGCTGCCGACGCCGCCCACGGAACACCGTGAAGCGATGTTGCCTCCTCCCGTTCGGCAGAGAGCGCATTCCCACCCTAGACATCAGGGGCTCCCGGCCGGGAGCCCCTGATGTCTATCTCCAGTGTTTCCAAGGGGAACCGGACGAAAAGGGATCTATCCCCCGGGGGATTCCTCCTGGTGGTCAGCATACTCGGTATGGATGTGGTCGAAGACATCACGGATATTCAGGAAGGCATCCACCAGAAGCGGATCGAACTGGCGTCCCCGCTCTTCGGTGATGATCCGGCAGGCCTCGTCGTGGGAAAAGGACGGCTTGTAGACCCGACAACTCCTGAGGGCATCGTAGACATCGGCCAGGGAGACGATCCGTGCGGCCAGAGGGATCTCCTCACCGGCCAGGCCATCGGGATAGCCCCTGCCGTCGTAGCGTTCGTGGTGGTGGGTGACGATATCCCTGGCGATGCCCAGCTCCCGCGACCCTGTCCGCTCGTAGATCTCCTCGAGGATACGACCGCCGATGGAGGTATGGTTCTTCATGGCCTCGAACTCGCTCTCCGTGAGCTTCCCGGGCTTCCCGAGCACCGAATCGGGGATCGCCACCTTACCGATATCGTGGAGCACCGAGAGGGAGGCGATCCGCTCGATCCAGTCCAGGCTTAGGCTGCCGGGACGGCCCCGGGCGTATTCCTCCGCCAGAGCCTGGGTGTTGTGCTGCACCCGTTCGAGGTGGAAGCCCGTCTCACGGCTGCGGTACTCGGTGAGCTTGGCCATGGCCAGCACCAGCAGATCCTGGCTCTGCATCCGGAGGAGCCGGGCCCCGGCCAGCATCCTGGTCCGCAGCTCCTCCGGGTGGAAGGGTTTGACCAGATAGTCGTCGGCGCCGAGACGGAGCGCCTCGGCAATGCTCTTCTTGTCGGCAAAACCGCTGAGCACGATGATGTAGGCATACTGGAGCCGCCCCGAACGGATGCTTTTGATCAGTTCCCGGCCGCACACCTTCGGCATAGAGAGATCGGTGATGACGATCCGGGGAACATAGCTCTGGAGAATGGCTTCGGCTTCTGCACCGTCACGGGCCTCCCGGACCGCATAGTGCCAATCCCGCAGTTTCTTGCACAGCAGTTTCCTGTCGAAACTCGAATCGTCGACCACAAGCACCTGCAGCGCCTCAGTCCGGAACGCATCCATCATAGCCGTGGACCGCCCCGTTCCTTCATGAGAGATCCAACACCGGGCCCAGTTTGGAGCGGAGGTCGGCTATGCTGCGATCCATTGCTCCGAATGCCCCCTCTTTACCCTGCTGTTCCAGCTGTTGCGCCTCTTGGCCCAGCGTTTCACACCCGAGGTAACGCAGGTTGCTCTTCAGCGTGTGCGCCGCACCAGCGAGCGCCGGGCCGTCCTGGGCGGCAAAGGCCTTTTCCACCCCCTCCAGGGCGGTGCGCATGCCCTCACAGGCATCTTCAAAGATCTCCTCCGCCGCCTCGGCGTCAAGTTCATACTCCCCGGCAAGGTGCTCCCGCATCGCTGCTTTCAGTTCCATCTTCTCTCTCCCCTGAACAATAAGATCCACCGGCACTGCTTGCCTTGTTTTACCGCCAGCGCTATAGTGCTCCCGCAGGGTTGTCGCAGGATATCCCGGCGCCGGCCGCCATCCCGCCGCCGGCGGAGCGCCGGTTCCCTGCCACCCGACACACCGTAGAGAGGATTGTCTGTATGCGGATCGTCATCGCTTCCACCGGCGCTTCGGGACAGTGTTTTTTCATCAAGCTTCTAGAACAGCTGCACTCCCTGGATGTGGAAACCCATGTCATCCTCTCCGACTGGGGATTGTGGACGCTGAAGCACGAAACCGGTCTGGAAAAGACCGATGTGGCCAACCTGTGCCACCGCATCCACGCGGCAGAGGATCTCTCCGCCGCTCCCGCCAGCGGCTCCTACCCCCACGACGGAATGGTCGTTCTTCCCTGCAGCATGAAAACCCTCGCGGCGATCGCATCCAGCTTCGCCGACAATCTGATTACCCGGGCCGCCGATGTGACGCTGAAAGAACGGCGGAACCTCCTCCTCTGCCCTCGGGAAACACCGCTCCACGAGATCCATCTGGAACATATGCTCCGTCTCAGCCGTATGGGGGCGCTGATCATGCCGCCTCTGCCCGGATTCTACGGAAAACCCGGGACACTGGAGGAGTTCGTGGAACAGTTCACCGGCCGGGTTCTCGACCAGCTGGGCATCGCCAACAGCTACGTCACCCGCTGGGATCCAAACCCAGGCAACCCCGACAGGGGGCCGTCCTTGCCGTAGGGACCCCTTCATGCTCCCTCCTGCAGAAAGGATGAGAGCAGAGCGTGGAGCTCTCTCCGTTTGAGCGGCTTGGAGATATAGCTGTCCATCCCCGCTTTCAGGCAGGTGCGTCGGTCCTCTTCGTAGGCGTTGGCGGTCATGGCGATGACAGTGGTGTGTCTGTCTCCCCGCTGTTGTTCACGGCTCCGGAGCGCCCGGGTCGCCGTCAGTCCGTCCATTCTGGGCATCTGGATATCCATAAGGACAGCGTCGAAGTGCTCCCGTTCCAGCTTCTCCAGGGCTTCCCGGCCGTCGGAGGCGACACCGATCTCCAGAGCCCACCGCTCCAGCAGTTTCTGCGCCAGCTTCCGGTTGAACTGGTTGTCGTCCACCAGAAGCACCCTCCTGGGACTCCCGTCGCTCCAGGGCAGAAAGGGGCTCTCTTCCCGGCGGTCGGCGGCTGCTTCGCGGGGCGCGGGCAGGACAGGCAGGGCAAGATCAAACCAGAAGAGCGAGCCTTCGCCGGGTTCGCTCTCCACCTGCAAAGCACCTCCCATGAGGGAAACCAGCTGCCTGGAGACCGCAAGGCCCAGCCCCGTGCCCCCGTACTCCCGCGTCACCGAACCATCTGCCTGCCGGAAGGGGGTGAAGATGGCCTCCAGCTTGTCCCGCTCGATACCAATACCCGTATCGGTGACAGAAAAGCGGATCCGCGCCTCCTCTTCCAGGTGTTCGAGCAGCTCAAGCCGCACCCCTACGGCACCGGAATGGGTGAACTTCACCGCATTTCCCGCCAGATTGACCAGCACCTGCTTGAGGCGGTAGGGGTCCCCTCCGAGCCACGGAGGGACATCCTTTTCCACGGTACAGGTCAGCTGCAGTCCCTTCTGCTCCGCTCCGGGGCGGAGCAGGCTGTCCACCGAATCCAGAAGCCCCGCTGTCTCGAACCGGGTGTTTTCGAGTTCAAGCCGCCCCGCCTCGATCTTGGAGAAATCCAGCAGATCGTTGATCAACGCGAGCAATGCATCGCCGCTCTGCCTGACAACATCGACATATTCCCGCTGCTCCCCGGAGAGACTCGTGTCGTGGAGCAGTTCGGTCATGCCAATGATAGAGTTCATGGGTGTGCGGATCTCGTGGCTGACATTGGCCAGAAAACGGCTCTTCGCCCGGTTGGCCGCTTCGGCCTGCCCCTTGGCCTCCTGGAGCTCCGCCTCCCGTTGCTGGCGCTCGGCAAGCCGTATCTGGAGCAGCATCTTTTTCTCATTGATCAGAAAGGCGTAGACCGACCCCACGAGCACCACCAGGGCGAGGATACTGATCGCAAGGATCACCATACGGTTGGGGAACGAACTGAACAGTCCCTGCTTCGGGCGGACCCAGATCAGCCGGAAATCGCTGTTGGGAACGGATGTGGCCAGCGCCAGGATCTTCCGCGAGCCGGAGAGGGAATCCGACATCCGATCAGCGGTCCCGTTTTCTGCGCCCACCCGCGGCAGGGAAAATTCCACGGGTGATGCATCTGCAGGATTGTCTTCGCTCAGCGGCAGCAGCGGCTCCTCCGGGATATAGGACGGGCGGAAGAAATAGCTCCTTCCCCTGGCCAGGATGAGCGCACTCGGCTGCATCCCTTCGGCAATCTCCACAAAGGAGCGGAAAAATGTGGCCGTTTTGAGAAAGGCGGCCACCCATCCCACCTGTCGGTTCTTGAAATCTACAGGGGAAAAGGCGATAAAGTGCACCTGCCCGCGGGAATCCCTCTTGAGATTGATTCCGGCCTGGAGCGCCCCCATCCGGATGGGACCCAGGATGACGCCCCGCTCGAAACCGGAGATTTCGGCGTTCGCGTAGAGCTGCAAGGCGTCGTTTTTCCTGACAAAGAGCAGTTTGTCGTAGATCGGCGATCCCTCGAAGGTCCTGTGCTCCCTGTAGTGGGCGAAATAGGCAAGCACCTGGTCGAGGCTCGCCTGTAACCCGTACTGCATACTCATCCCCAGCGCCTGATTGGAAAAGAAATTCTGCAACACCTGAGACTGAGCGAGCTCCTGCAGGTCAAAGCGCCGCTCGCTGAAGTAGTATCCCAGCGCCTGGGCCCTTTTTTCGATCTCTCCACGCCATTGGGCAACAGAGGCCTTCCGCAGCTCCCTTTCCGAGCGCACAATGAAGGCAATCAGGCTTCCGGCAAGCAGCACCACCGCCACCGTCACCATAACAACCACAAGATTCGACCGATTCCAGAACTGCCGTTCCGTTCTGTCAGGCATGGTCTCCACGACAACTCCGCCGTCATCCCCGGCCGGGCGGCCGCCTGCCGGTGTTTGGCTCTCCATATACGACCTGTTCAACGTGCAAAGAACTCCGGGAAATACTCCAGCACGGTAGGATAGTACCTCTCCACCAACTCGGCATAGCGCCTCTCTTTCCGGACCTCCTGCAGATAGCGATTGAAGGCCCTGAGGAGCTCCGTCGACCCTTTCCGGAAAGCGCAGGCCATATGCTGCGGTTCCGAGATGGGACCCAGGATCTTGATATCGCCGGGCCACTTCTGGAGAGCCACCAGGGAATCGGGGACATCAAGAATTGTGGCGTCGGCTTTCCCGCCGAGCACCGCCGGGGCGAGCTCGTTGAGGTTCCCGTGGAAATGGACGATCTCGGCGCCGTGGGAGGCCAGTCCGTAGAGCGCCGGATCGACACAGGTATTCCTGACGCCCAGCACCGATAACCCCGCCACCTTCTCCTTGGTCAGTGCTATGTCACGGGAGAGATTCCCGGTGGGGACAATGGGTTTCACCGGCAGTGCGCTGTCCGCAATGAGCCAGACCTGGGTGATGAAGGTGGGATCGGAATAGGCCACCACCTCTTTCCGCCAGGGAAGCACGGTGAACCCCGTGGCGATGATATCGCCCTTAACCGGCACCCTCTGGCCTTCAATCACTTCTCCGTCGGCAAGCCGGACCTTTCGCCCGACAAGATCGCTGATCACACTCCCCCAGGTGGCTGGGACAAAGGAATAGTCCACTCCAAGATAGTCGGCAAAGCCCTTGGCGAGCTCGACGGAAAAGCCGTCACCGGCTCCGGTCACAAAGTTCGCGTAGGGGATACCGATATGGCGGAGTACGCCTCGTTCCCGAACCTCGGCCAATCCTCCGCCCTCCGCCGCAGTACGCGCCGTCGCGGTTCCGGTCGCAGCAACACAGAGGAGCAGCACTGCGGCAATCATCAGAAACCCCCATGAACGAATCATCATCAATCACCCTCTCCTGACGGTTCACGATCCTTCCATTCTCCTTATGGGAGCCCCAAAAATATACCACAACGATTGCCGACTGTTCAGATCATCGAGCTCGTGAACGGCTCAATAGCTGCGGATCTCCTTTCGCACCTTCTCCAGGATCTCCCGGGGCGGGGCCGCCAGATCGTTCCCCCCGGCCGTTGAACGGTCATCCGAAGCCAGGGTGCAGTCCATTCCGATCTTCGTCACCGTTCCCGCCCGCTCCTGGGGATCACAGCGATCGGCCCTCATCCCGGGGAGTGCGAGCAGATCCTCCTCTCCCCGGAATCTGGCCGCCAGGGCCCACTCCAGCTCCAGGGGATTCTCCGGGTCCACGTCGTCATCCACGGCCGTCACGAACTTCAGGAGATTGGTATGCCCCATGGCCAGGGCGATGGCCCGTCTGGCCTCGCCGGCCCGCGGCGCATGCAGCGTGACGACGGCGTGGAGACGGCCCATGCCGCCTTCGGTGACCACCACACGCTGAACGGCGGGGATCACCTCCTGCAGGGCCCTGCAGGTCGTCGCGGCGATGGCCTCGCCGCCGAGCAGGAGATGCTCCGGGGCGAAACCGGGCAGGATCGCCTGATAGAGGGGATCCCGCCTGTGGGTGAGCGCCGTCACCTTCACCAGCTGGCCCGGCCCATAGTGTTCGTAGAAGCCGTGGAACTCCGACACCGGTCCTTCGTCCACCAGGTTGCCGGGATGGAGATGCCCCTCCAGAACGATCTCCGCCTCGGCGGGGACCTCCAGGTCCACCGTTGTGCAGGGAACCAGCCGCAGCGGCTCGCCCAGGAGCGCACCGGCGATGTCGAACTCGTCGTGCCCCAGGGCGACATACATCTGCGAGGCAAGCAGAACGGCCGGGTGATTGCCGATAACGATGGCCAGCGGCAGCGATTCCCCCCGGGCCGTCGCCTTCTCCATCAGCCGGCTCAGATGATGTGAGGGGGAGATGCCCGCCAACAGGGTGTCTTCTTCCTCCTCGACCCTGAACCGGGCGATGGAGACATTCCGCTTGCCCGTCTCGGGATCCTTTGCCACAATGACACCGGCGGTGATGTAGGGTCCGCCCTCTCGTTCGAACCAGGTGGGAACGGGCAGACGCTCTTTCAGGCCGATGGGGGGCTCCATTCGGCATGCCTGCACGGGCCCGGAGGCAACGACCTCCGCCGCCCTGCCGGAGGTAATCCCCGCGATACATCGTCGTTGCAGTTCGGCCGGCGTATCGGCCCCCAGCAGGCGCGCGAGCCTCGCCCGCGTGGTGAAGAGATTTCCCACAACGGGCATGGTCGCACCGGCGACATTGCTGAAATAGAGCGCCGGCCCCCGCCGCTTCTCGGAGAGCACCGCACCGAGCTCGTATCGAAGCTCCACAGGCCGATCCACAACGTGGACCGCCCCCTGTTCCTCCAGCTGATTCAGTGCAGCACGCAAGCTCTGTTCCATGGGAGATGGATCACTCCTTTCCCGTAGCATAGTCCGCCACCCGCCATGAGAAAGCGCTCGGTCCCCGAGGGGGTGGCTCCATAGCCTTTCTTTCAGTGACAAAGCATCGAGAGGAGGTGCCGCGGTGGACATGGAGAAGGCATCACGCTGTTTTACCGTCCGGACGGGGGAAGAACGGCTCGATCTGACCGCCCGGGTGGTCCGGGCCGGCAAGGACTGGAATATCACAATCTACGGGGGCGACCGCCCCCATATCGGCGCTGTCGCCATCGGCCAGCCGCGGCCGAGCCTCCATGACCCCGCCGTGACCAGCGCCTCCTCTTCTGTCATCTCTGTTATGGGACACAAAGAGGACCTCCCCGCCAAAGAGACGGCGGAACATCTCGCCGCCGCGCTGGACTGCATTGTGGTGGTTGCGGCGGGGATGCACTGGGAGCATCTGCATCCCCGCGACCTCGAAATCGTCAGGGCCCGGTTCGGCCTCCTGGAGGAACGCATTGTGCGGCGGATCGGCGAAATGGATGACCGCCCTTCGACAGGGCGGCCGGAACAGGGCGGGTTATCCGAATAGACGGTCCATCTCCAGCAGGGAGCCCAGCACCACCTCGGCGCCGTGCACCAGACCCTCTGCCTCGGTGTGCTCCTCCCTGGCGTGGCTCACGCCGCCCACGCTGGGCACAAAGACCATCCCCGCAGGCAGTACCTGGGCGATGGGACTGGCATCGTGGGAGGCGCCGCTGGGCATCCGGAGCGAGGCGTAGCCGCAGTTTCGGCTCGCCGTCTCGACAGCATCCTGCATCCGGTCATCGAGATGCACCGGGGGTTTCGCCACCAGGCGATCCGTCTCGGCGGTGCAATGCGGCAGCTCTCCGGCGAGACGCTTGAAATGCTCCACCGTCTCTTCGGTGACAGCGGCATCGAGGGACCGAACTTCCAGGTCAAAGGAGACCCTCCCCGGGACGATACTGACAAACCCGGGTTCCAGATTGAAGGTTCCCACATTACAGACACAGTCGTCGCGTTCGCGCATGGCGGAGAGCCACTGGTGGAGAAGCTCCACGGCCTCGTAGAGGGCATCCTGCCGCTCCCCCATGGGTGTGGTGCCCGCGTGGTTCTGCTCACCCGTGATGGTGGTGCGGTAACGGGTAATGCCCACGATACCGGTGGGGATGCCGATGGGGATGCCCTTCCTCCAGAGCACCGGCCCCTGCTCGATATGCAGCTCCAGATATGCGGCGTAGCGACTCAGGTCGGCCTTCGCCCGGTTGAGGTCGTCAGGGGAAAGGCCACAACTGTCGAGCGCCTCCGCTGCAGGGGATGTCGGCAGCTGACCTGCGAAGACACGGCTCCCGAAGGTGCCGCCCAGGGGGCCTCCCTCCTCCGCCGTGAAGGCCACAACCTCGCAGGGATGACGATGCGCGACCCCGCTTTCGCCGATACACTGGAGGGCTTCAATGCCGGCGACGATCCCCAGCGGACCGTCATAGATCCCACCGGCCTTGACGGCGTCCAGATGGGAACCCACCAGAAGCGCCGGGGATTCCGGGTCGCTCCCCTCGAGCCTGCCGAAGAGGTTCCCCACCGCGTCGGTCCGTGTGGTCAGCCCCGCCTCCCGCATGGCCTTCTCGATATAATCCCGAGCCTCGTTATAGACCCCCGAGTAGGCCGCCCGGAAGAGGCCCTCCCCTTCGCGCCAGCCTATCTCTCCCTGTCTGTAGAGTCTCTCCAGAAATCGCTCTCGATTGATGGATGTCATTGGCGGGTTCCCTCCTCCGTCTGCCGGGCATGCCTTTCAGCGGCGACCCAGGTTCCGTAGCCCGGTTCACCTGTCACCACCCCATCACCAAACACCTGTCTACCGCGCACAAAGGTGGTGTGCACCCTTCCATAGAGCCGCCATCCTTCGTAGACTTTGGCGACATCCCGCGCCATGGTGTGCATGGACGCACGCTCCACGACGGAGGACTCCCCGGGATTGACCAGTACGAAATCGGCGTCGGCTCCGACACGGATGGCCCCTTTCCGCGGATAGAGCCCGTAGGCCCTGGCCGGATTCGTGCTGAGCAGCTCAACCGCCCGTTGCAATGAGATCCTCCGTCTGTGGACGGCGTCCAGCAGCAGCGGCAGTCGCGTCTCCAACCCCGGGAACCCGGCGGGGGGAACAAAGATATCCCCGCCGCCCCGCTCCTTCTCTTCCACGGTGTAGGGAGCATGGTCGCTGCCGATGGAGTCGATGGTGCCGTCTTCCACGTACCTCCAGAGGCGCTCCACCGTTTCGGCATCGCGCAGCGCGGGGTTGCACTTGGCGTAGGCACCGTGCTCCTCGAGAGCCTCCTCGGTGAGGTAGAGATAGTGGGGGCAGGTCTCGATGGTGATCTCCTGCCCTTTCCGCCGGGCGCGGGCGGCCATCTCCACCGCCTCGGGCGTGGAGATATGCACCAGATAGAGGGGCGCACCGGCTTCCCTGGCCAGGCTGATCAGCCGCTGTACCGCCAGCACCTCCACGATGGGCGGCCGGGAGCGGGCGTGATCCATGGGCGTCGTCGCCCCGGCCTTCCGGAAGGCGGCGATATTCCCGGCGACAATGGCATTGTCCTCGCCGTGGGCGGCTGCGGGCAGTCCCGTCCGCCCGATCTGCTGCAGGACATTCCGAAGGTCGTGGTTGTCCTTGCTGGTCAGGCCCACGAACTCCTTGTCCCGTCCCTCCGGCGCCTCGTGGAGAAAGGTCTTGTACCCTACAATACCCTGTCGGGCGATCCGGGGAATGTGTTCCAGGGTCTCCCCGCCGGCGGCGCCGAGGAAGGCCACATCCACCCGGGCCTGCTCCCGCACGGCTTCGACACGGTTCATCAGGATCTCCACGGAATACTGCGGCGGTGTGGAGATGGGATGCTCCACCACTGTGGCGACACCACCGGCTGCGGCGGCCGCCGTACCGGTTGCAAAGGTCTCGCGGTGGGCGCCACCGGGGTAGCGGATGTGTACGTGAGGGTCCACGCCGCCGGGGAGGAGACACAGACCTTGACCATCGACCGTCGTCTCCGCTTCGGGCAGGGTGCCGGTCTTGCCGATGGCGACAACCCTCCCGTTGTCAACCGCAACAGCGCCCGGGAAGACGCCTCCCTCGGTCACAACATCTACATGATCGATACGCAGCTCAACCTGCATAGATACCTCGTTCCTTTCGCTCATTTCCGCATACCTGGCGAGCGGTTCCCGCCGGGATCCTCTCCCTTCCCGGGCAGCCGCGACGCGATACACTCGCCGGCCTCCAGGACAACCGGCACCAGCGCGTCGAGCCGTTCCCGGCCTTCGTAGTCAAAACGGGGACCGGCGATGGTCAATGCCGCCGGATATTCGCTGTCGGGAAGGTGGACAGGAACCGCTATGGAACCGGCGCCGGGGTCCACCTCCTCCACACTGACCGCATAGCCGTGCAGGCCGATCTCCTTCAGTTCCTCCCGGAGACACTCCGGATCGGTGATCGTCGCCGGCGTATAGGAGACCAACGGGCGGGAGAGCACCCGCCGGCGGAATGCCTCGGGGGCGAAGGCCAGCAGCACCTTCCCCGTGGCCGCTGCGGTCAGCGGCGTCTGCTTGCCGACCCTGGCCACCATCTTGAGGGCGTTCGGGGATTCGCACTTGTGGAGACAGACGGCGCTCTCCCCGCTAATCATGCTCAACAGGGTGGTCTGCTGGAGCCGCTCTACAAGCTCCAGCATCACCGGCGAACCGCTCCGTACAAGCTGCAAACCCCTGCGCCACTCATCGGCCAGGGTCAGAAAGCGCACACCAATGCGGTAGTTGCCGGTCTCCTCGTCCTGGTACACCCAGCCCCGCTTTTTCAGGATAACGAGGATCCGGTGGATGGTACTCTTGGAGGAACCGCACCGTTCGGCGATCTCCCGGACACCGATGTCCCGTTCTGTGGCCATGAGGATCTCCATAATGGAGACCATCTTCATGACATGCTCCCCGCTCCGTTTGGCGTTCATTCCCGTCTCTCCCCGTCAACAGCAGCACGGAACAGGCCTGCGAGGCTACCCGTTCTCCCGGCCGTATTCCCCTGCGGCGACGCTCTCGATGGCGTCGAAGATCTTGTCGTAGCCTGTGCAGCGGCAGAGGTTGCCGGAGAGCGCCTCGCGGATCTGCGGGCGCGTGGGGCGGGGCGTGCCGTCCAGCAGAACCTTGGCCGAGAGGATCATCCCCGGTGTACAGAAGCCGCACTGGATCGCTCCGTGCTCGATAAAGGCCTGCTGCAGCGGGTGCAGCTCCCCGTTCTGTTCAAGCCCCTCTATGGTGGTGATCTCGCATCCGTCGGCGTCGACGGCCATCATCAGACAGGAGTTCACGTTCCTGCCGTCCACGATCACCGTGCAGCTGCCGCACTCCCCCTCGCCGCAGGCCTCCTTGGTGCCGGTCAGCCCCAGTTCGTCCCGGAGGAGCCGACCGAGGGTCCAGTGGACGGGAACGGTGCGTTCGGCTTCGGCCTTGTTCAGTATAAAGCGAATCTGTTTTTCCTGCATGCCCTCTCCTCCTCAGGCGCCCATGAGCGTGCTCAGGGCACGGGATGTCAGCGTCCCCGCCACATCGCGGCGGTACGCTTCGGACCCCCGGACATCGCTGATCGGCCGGACCGCGGCCTGCACAGCCCGCTCAACCCGGTCCACCGCGGCGCTGTCGGGGCGGATGCCCTCCAACAGCTCTTCGGCTTCCCTGATGCGCAGGGGTACAGGCGCCACGGATCCCAGAGCGATACGCGCCTTCCTGCAGACGCCCTCTCCATCAAGGGTCAGCAGAGCGGCCACGCCCACCACCGAGATATCACCCGACTTGCGGGGACCCTGTTTCAGATAGATCTGCGGGCTCTCCTCTTCGGGAAGGGGAACCACAATGTCGGTGAGCAGTTCGCCCTGTTCCAGGCAGGTCGCCCCCGGTCCGGTGAAGAAGTCGTGCAGCGGCAGTGTCCGCACCCCTCCGGGGCCGGTGATCTCCACCTCGGCATCCAGCACCAGAAGGGCCGGTGCCGAGTCGGCGCAGGGCGAGGCGTTGCAGAGGTTACCACCGATGGTGCCGAGGTTGCGCACCTGTGGTGTCCCGATGGTGAGGACCGCCTCGGCAAGCACGGGGGCGGCGTCGCAGACCTCCGGGGCAGCGGCGAGATCGGCCAGCCTCACTGCCGGTCCGAGATGCAACGCCCCTGCCTCCCTTCGTATCCCCTGCAATCCGGAAAGGTTTTTGATGTTGACAAGATATCGAGGCGCCGAGACGCCCTTTTTCATCCGGACCACGAGATCCGTTCCGCCCGCCAGCAGGCAGGCGTCCGCTCCATACTGCTCGAGGAGCGACCATGTCTCGTTCACTGTGGCTGGTTCTCTATAGTCAAAGGGTTTCAACAGAAGGCCTCCCTTGCGTTTTTTCGTTCCTCAGATCTATCGGGATCCACCGGCCTGCCGGATGGCGGTGCGGATCTTCTCGGGGCTGCAGGGCAGATCCCGGATGCGCACGCCGCAGGCATCGTAGATGGCGCTGCCCACCGCCGGTGCCACCGGGTTGGTCACCCCTTCGCCGATCCCCTTCGACCCGAGCGGTCCTGTGGGCTCGTAGGTGTCGGCGATGTACATCTCCACATCGGGCATATCCAGGGAGGTCAGCATCTTGTAGTCGGCGAGGTTGGCGTTCAGAGGTCTGCCGGTCTCCCGGTCGAAAAGGGTGTCTTCCATAAGGCCGTAGCCGAGCCCCATGTGCAATCCCCCCGCGATCTGGCCTTCCACATTGTTCCTGTTGATGACCGTCCCGACATCGGCACCGCTAAATGCCCGGGTCACCTGGACCTTCCCGGTCAGGGTGTCCACCTCGACCTCCAGGAAGATCACCACAAAGTGGGGCGGGCAAGCCTGGGGACGGATCGCCGAATGGGCCGTCACATTGCCCCACCCGCGCGCCTGTCCGTGGGCCACCACCTGGGCGACACTCATGGAGCGGTCAGGCTCCCGGAAGGGATAGATACGGCTTCCGGAGATCTCCACATCCTCGGGACCGCACTGGAAGTGCCTCGCCCCCCATTCGAGGAGCTGCTGTCTGATCTGCTCGGCACAGCGCGCTACAGGCTGACCCGAGCCGTAGAGCCCCCTGCTGGCGTGGGTCACGCCGTCGAAGGGTGTGGTGTCGGTGTCGCCGTCGTTGACGATCACATCCTCGTAGTCCAGTCCGATGATCTCGGCAACCAGGGAGGCGTGGGTGCTCAGGTTTCCGCCGCCGCAGTCGGCGGCGGAGTTCATGATCTGGGCCGTACCGTCTTCGTTCATCTTGATAAAGGCGCCGCTGAAATCAATGATAAATTCGTTGGGTTTCTCCGAACCGCATCCGGAGGTATGGAAACCGCGGGCCATGCCGATGCCCCGACGTATCCACGGCCTGTCCGGATAGGGGATTCTGTTGTTCCCTCTGTCGTGCCATCCGATACGCTTTGCTCCCTCCCGGAGGAGCTCTTCGGTGCCGCAGCTCCGGATGGTGGAGATCACCGCCGGCCCCTGGCCGTAGAAGAGATCCCCCACACCGAGGTTGTTGTGCAACCGAAGCTCGATGGGGTCGATCTGCAGTGTCTCGGCCACCTCGTCCATCAGCGACTCCACCGCCCAGGAGGCCTGCGGATTCCCGGCGCCCCGCATGGCGGTGAGCGGCGGTGTGTTGGTGTAGACGGAGCGACCGGTCATCCGGAGGTTTTCGCACCTGTACATGGAGAGCGTGAATCCTGCGGTCAGCATCATCTTGGAGCTCCCGCTGAAGGCGTAGGAGCCGGTGTCGTCGGTGGTGTCCGAATGGAGGGCCAGCAGGGTGCCGTCCCGTTTGAACCCCGCCTTCAGGGTGACCTTCATGGGGTGCCGACCGCAGGAGAGGAACATCTCTTCACGGGTTTTCTCCCCCCGCACCGGCTTCCCGGTACGGAGGGCAAGGAGGGCGCAGATGTTTTCGATGAATCCGGTGTGGATGTGGGCCCCGAAGGCCCCGCCGAGGAAGACGCGGTGGCAGTTGATCTTGCTCACCGGCACGCCGAGGGTGTTGCCCATGTTCATCCGCATGGCGTGGATCCCCTGGGTGGTCCCCCAGACATCCAGCTTCCCGTCGGGGCCCGGCACACAGAGGACAGCGGTGCGTTCCATGGGGGCGGGGTTGGGCTTGGAGGTTCCGTAGGTCCGTTCGATCACCAGATCGGCCTCCCCAAAGCCCTGCTCCACATCGCCGATGTCCACGTGGACCTCGTCGAAGATATTCCCCCTCAACTCCACCGGCTTGTCGCCCTTTTTGGCCTCCTCGTGGATCTGCGGGGCCTCTGGGGCCATGGCGTCGTCCATGTCCACCGCTGCGGGGAGCACCTCGTAGTCCACGTCGATCAAACGAAGCGCTTCCTCCACCGCCTCGGGGGTTTCGGCGGCCACGGCGGCGACCCGGTCGCCCACATGGCGCACATGCCGTTCCAGGATATAGCTGTCATAGTACATAATCTCCGGCACGTGCAGGAACTGGTGCATGCTGAGTATCTTGGGCACATCCTCGTGGGTGATGATGTCCACCACGCCAGGGACCTCCAGCGCTCTGCTCCTGTCGACCCGCCGTACCATGGCGTTGGCGTGAGGGCTCCTGAGAATACCACAGTGCAGCATGCCGGGGGCAGAGAGGTCGCCACAGTACCGCATCCTCCCTGTAGCCTTCTGAAAGGCCTCGATCTTTTTCTGTCGCTTTCCTACCACGCTGTACTCCCTGACGGACATCCGCGCTCCTCCTTTACCGTTTCCGTTTGTCTACGTAATAAGGCTTATTCGTTTCCTGCCTGTTCCTGATCCCAGTGACCGGCTCTATCCCTGAAAAAGAAAATCAGAGAGCCGATGATACCGGGGAGAATCGGCCAGCTGAACAGAATCAGCGTGTCTACCTTCACGGGCATCTTCATGATGAAACCGAAGATCAGGAAGGCGAAGATCGCCGTACTGGCCAGGGCACACCACAGACCTACATTGCGGTTCTTTTCCATTGTTCTCTCTCCTTCCCTACCTACTTGAGGTACTGCGCCGAATGGATCGTCTCATGGACCCGCTTCTCTTCTTCCGAGGGCGTGGTCATCAGCGAGACGATCACCATGATGGATGTCGAGATCGTCACCCCGACAATGTTTGACGGCAGCCAGGCGGGGAGGAAGCCCATCTTCCGTCCCAGCGCCACGATGATGATCGCCGGCAGGGCGATGCACATGGACCAGAAGGCACCGGACTTGGTGGCGCGTTTCCAGAGCACGCCCAGATAGAGAGCGGGCAGCCAGGCACCGAAGGCGGCGGTAGCGAAGAGAAAGGCGTAGAGCACCGCCGCCGAACTGAGGGCGGGCATGCTCGCTCCGAGATAGACAAGCAGTCCGATGACAATGACACTCATGCGGGAGACCAGCAGGAGCTTCTTGTCGGTGATCTCCTTCATGAAGTACTCCTTGACGATATCGGCGCTCAAGGTGGCCGCGGCCTGCTGGAAGAGCGATGTGGCCGTGGAGATGGCCGCCGCGATCACGCCGGAGAGACCGATGGCGCCGATGATCGGCGGAACGAGATTCCTGGCAACGTAGGGGTAGGCCTGCACCGGCTTCACGTCGACACCCAGGAGCGGGAAGTAGGAAAAGCTGTAGATCAGTCCGATCACGAGAAAGGGAAGCGTCACGCCGAGATAGATCATGGCCTTGGAGAATTCCCTTTCGCTCTTGGCGATATTGATCCGGCTGATCAGGTGAGGAGCACCGAGCACGATCAGGAAGGAGAGCACGTTCATCTCGACGACGCGCATGATCCCCGCAACACCCTTGGCGCTTCCCGACCAGGTAAAGATCTCGGGCATCTTCGCGGCGGCCTGCTGGATGGCTTCACCGATCCCGCCGAGGTTGTAGAAGATCGCCGGACCGATCACCAGCGCCGCAAGCAGAAAGACAAGGAACATGATGGTGTCGGTGACCACGACGGAACGCATCCCGCCGACAAAGGTAAAGAGGGTGATGCCGCCCAGTACCGTCAGCAGGGTGGTGCTTTCGGTCCATCCGAAGATCGTCTGCCCCACGGCCACCGTACCGATGATGACGGCGATCATGTAGGCGGTCATGGAGACCAGGACAATCAGCGACGCCATGAGCTGCACCCCCTGGCTCGGGTAGCGCTTCCGGAAGAAATCCGGGATGGTGAGCAGCTCCATCCGGTAGAAGTACTTGGCCATATAGAGCCCCAGAACGAGGCTGCCCGTCGCGGAAGCCCCGAACTGGAAGACCATGGCGAAGGCACTCCCCGACACCGCCGCACCTGTAAAGGCGGTGAAGGTGACACTGCTGAGGTTCGACGCGATGAGCGTTCCGGTGATCATAAAGGCCGGCGCGCTCCGGCTCATCACGTAGTGGTCGGCCACGGTATGGGTTTTGCGGCCCGCGTAGAGGCCCATGACGATATAAAAGGCAAGGAATGCGACAGCGATACCGCTAAAGACATTCAACATAACTCACGTAATCCTCCTCTCGATTTTCCCCGGCAGATGCTCTCTCTGCCCCACTCCACACAGCGCTCCATGTTGCTCCTCGGGAACTCCTCTCTCTGCAATCGTCGGGAATCCGCCCCTTTCGCCTCCCACCGCGCATATCTGCGCGGCGCCCGGGAAAAACGGGAGAAAACGGTGGAACCTGCTGCATCGCAGATCCCACCGTTCGCCGTTGTTCCTACTGACAGTCCGGATAGCAGCGCAGGAGTTCCGCACCCTTCCGGATGTCCTCGGTGTACGGACGATCCTGCTTCACGAAGGGCACGTCTCCCCTGTAGGCCTCGTAGAGCTTTTCCGTCGACGGAGACATGCTGATTGCCCCGCCCATCTTGTCCTTGCGGAGGTCCACCGCCTGGGTGGTGTGCAGCATCTGGAGCGAGGAGATGTCGTAGAGGTTGTCGACGATCTTCTCCAGGTTGCGGATGCCGATGAGCGAACAGCCCGCCGTGTCCTCGATGTTCCCGGCCAGCGCGGTGGCGCCGAGCTGGGTGGGGATGGCGTAGAGGTTGTTCTCCGTATTCATGGCAGCCAGAGGCTTCTGGATAGCGCCGAAGGCATGCCCCGGATTGTCCGGCGCCGAGAGGAACCGGGAGAGATGGGTGAACTTGGGATCCTCAAGACGGATGGTCTGCATGACCAGACGGTTGGACATCTTGGCCAGGGCCAGTTTCAACCCGCCGATCTCCCGCAGCACCGGGAGCATCTCGAAGTTCGAGGTGGGGAAGATGGCGCCCTTCTCGCCGAAGAAGTAGTTGGCCGTCTGGGGGGAGCGGTCGGCGCCCTTCTGTGCGTCGCTCAGGACGGCGGGGTTGTCGTCGGTGTGGTTCACCGCCAGGGTCAGCGCCTCCTCGGCCCTGTCCAGAGCGACCTCCACATTGCCGAGGGTATAGGCCATGGAGCGGTAGGAGAGGGGATCCTGCAGCGCCCTGGTCTGGCTGGACTTCCAGAGATAGGAGCCCTCCAGGGTCTTCCTGAGTTTCCCGGCCGCCTCCACGAAGCCCTTGAAGGGCCGGATCTCGGAGGCCTCCTCGGTGAAGGGGGCCACGTTCCCGTTGTAGCCCTCCAGGGCCACGCCGAAGACGGGATAGGAGACATCGAGATAGTGTCCGGCCTCCCGGACGGCCAGCGCCGCCTGGCCCAGTGCCAGAGCGTTGGTGCTCAGGATGGAGAGGAAGTCCTTGCCCACCGGGACGAAGGGTTCCATGCCGAGCTGCTCCATCACCGTTTTGCTGTGCTGCACCTTCCCGTCGTACCGGACCTTCCATTCGCCCACCATGGCGAGACCGATGTGGGAACTCAGCGTGATATCGGCCTGGCCGACACTGCCCTTGGAGGGCACAAGAGGGGTGATCCCCTTGTTGAGATAGTCACTGTAGTAGCCGATCAGCTCGGGCTGCACGCCGGGGATGCCGGTGAGGTACTGGTTCAGACGCACCACCATGGTGGCCCGGACAACGGGCGTGGGCAGATAGGCCCCGGTTCCGGCGCAGTGGGCCCGGAGGGAGATGATGTTGAACCGGCGGGACAGTTCCAGCAGCTCCGGCGAGAGAACCTTCTTGCCGTCCTTCTTCCTGAAGACCGGCTGGTCCTTGTTCCAGCCCACACCCACGGTGAGGCCGTAGACCGGTGTTCCCTGCACGGCGGCCCGGAGAACGGTGTCGTAGCTCTCTTTCACCTGATCCAGCGCCGCATCACTGACCTTCACTCTGGCCCCGTCGACGGCCACCTTCTCGATCTGCTCCAGCGTCAGATCGTTTCCGGTGAGCACCACAGGCGTGGATGCCGCGGCGACCGCCACAACGCTTGCCACCATGCACAGCGCAACGATTCCTACCAGTAGCTTTCGTTTCATTTCCAGTAACCCTCCTACATCGGTGGATTGCCCGGACAGTCCCCGACCTCTGCGCCATGCCCCCTCCATGGTCCCAATTTCGGGACACCCTGTCCAGTTCTTCCCTTACAGGAAGCCCGATAAGCGTACCACAGCAGCCTGATATATCACATATCACGGAATCCGTTATTTTTTGTTCACCAGTTTCCCGACACGATCAAGACGTTCGGCCACATCGGAGAGCCCGAGGGATGCGAGTGCCTCCTCCGTCTGGAGTCCGGTCTCCCTGTCCCAGCCCCAATAGTCGTAGAATTCGTCGAGCATCCTGTTGTAGCCTTCCTCGTCGGCCTTGCGTCCTCTATGTGGGCCCGAGGCGACCTCCTCGGTACGGAAGCGTTTGGGCGGCAGGTCGTCCTCGCGTTTCATGTCCGTCAGAAGGCTATTGAAGGCCTTCTCCAGGTTCCGGCCCACCTTGGCGTAGTGTTCCATCAGATCCTCCTCGCCGATCTCCATGCCGAGGCCGTAGCGGATGAAGTTGGCGAAGTTGCCGATGGTCTCGAAGTTCCCGCCGGACCAGGTGCCCACGTAGTTACAGACGCCGAGGTTGTCCTCAAGCTCCTTGCTGCGGGCCTGCCAGTAGGTGATCCTGGCCTGGTTCTCGTACTTCAGTGGATCCACGGGGATGGAGTCGGGCCGCGGCCGGGGACCGAAGCGGTTGGAGCCGATGGAAGAACCCCGGAGATGGCGTCCCGCCACGGGAGAGGTGGCCACGGCAAGGCCCCATCCCTTGCAGGTGCGGAAGGGTTCGATGGAAGGCTGCCCATTCATGTGGGCCAGGTAGTAGAGGGCATCGTCACCGAAATGTTCGGCCGCCTCCACCATGCCGTCGGCCAGGATATCGCCGATACCCTCCCGGTACGCCAGCTTCTTCATCATGGCGATGAAGGCGTCGCCGTCACCCCAGTGGAGCTCCAGACCATCGGTATCCTCCCTGGTGATGACCCCGCGCTCGTAGAGTTCGAAGACCCAGGCCAGTCCGGAGGCCACATAGTCGGTGTCGAGTCCCAGGTCGTTGTTCAGGATCCAGGAGTAGACCACCTTATCGGGGGTGGAGATATCCATCCGGCAGGAATGCCCCATCAGGGTGTTGACCCAGAAGCCCTCTCCCTCGTGACCGGCGTAGTCGCC
>JAIPGA010000029.1 GCA_021736445.1 Synergistales bacterium
GCGGGGCCGGCTCTGCCGGGACCTCGATCTGCCCGAGGGGGAGCTCCCCTTCGCCGGGGAGCTGATCCAGGTGCGCGACGACCAGCGCCGCTGGGAGGGAGCCGTCGAGCGGCTGCTCCACAGCTTCGGCCTCTCCCTGCTGGTTCCCGACCGCCGTTACGTCCAGGTGGCCCAGTGGGTGGACCGCACCGATCTGCGGGGCCGGCTGGTCTACTTCCGCGTGCGCGGGGGACGCAGAGAGCCCCGGGATCTGCGCCCCGATTCGCTGGTGCGGAAGATCGTCGTCAACCCCGATTCGCCCTTCTCGGAGTGGCTGGAGCGGGAGATCGCGGCGCGTTTCGACATCGCCTGCTGCGACAATCCCGAGGTCTTCCGCAGGGAGACCGACGCCATCACGCCGGCGGGACAGATCAAGCGGGGCGGCAAGCGGCACGAGAAGGACGACCGCCACCGTATCGACGACCGGAGCCGCTACATCCTGGGCTGGAGCAACGAGGCCAAGATCGCCGCCCTGGAACGCGATGCGGCGGCTGCACACCGGCGGACCCGGGAGGTCGAAACGCAGCTGCAGGGGCTCCAGCGGAAGCAGCAGAAGGAACGCGCCCGCTTCGACGGTCTCTCCAGGCTCGCCGAGTACCGCGATTTCCGGGAACTGGACTGGCGGACCCCTGTTCTGGAGATCCGGCGTCTGGAGGAGGAGCGGCGGCAGCTGGAGGAGAGCTCCGACATCCTGCAGCGACTCAACGGGCAGCTCCAGAGGCTGGAAGAACGTCTCGCCGAAGACGAAGAGCGGCTGGAGAAGGCCCGGGACAAGCGCTCCCGCACGGCCCAGCGGTACGGCGAGGCCCAGAGGCAGCTGGAGGAGACGAAGGCCCGGACGGCGGAAACCGAAGGGGAGCACCGGGAACGCTTTGGCAGGGTGGCCGCGCTGCTGCCCGAGGCCCTTGGCGATATGACGCTGACGGTGGAGCGCTGCGACGATGCGGAACGGACCGTCCGGGCCTGGCTGCAGAACAGGATCGACAGCGTGGACAGACGGGCCCAGAGCCTGCGGGACCGGATCATCGACGCCATGCGTTCCTACTGCACCCTCTATCCCCTGGATACCGAGGAGACCGATGTGGCCATCGAGGCCGCCGGGGAGTACCGGGCCATGCTGGAACGCCTCCGCGAGGACGACCTGCCCCGTTTTCGAGGCGCGCTTCAAGGAGCTTTTGAACGAGAACACCATCCGCGAGGTGGCCAACTTCCAGGCCCAGCTGGCCAGACAGCGGGAGACCATCAGGGAGCGGATCGACCGGATCAACCGCTCCCTCACCGGCATCGACTACAATCCGGGGCGCTACATCGCCCTTGAGGCGGTGCCCCGGCACCGATATGGAGATCAGGGACTTCCAGACCGAGCTGCGGTCCTGCACCGAGGGAACCCTCACCGGCTCCGAGGACAGCCAGTATTCGGAGCAGAAGTTCCTGCAGGTCCGATCGATCATCGAGCGCTTCCGCAGGCGGCAGGGCACCGCCGAACAGGACCGGCGGTGGACAGCCAAGGTCACCGACGTGCGGAACTGGTTCACCTTCGCCGCCGGCGAACGCTGGCGCGAGGACGGCAGCGAATACGAGCACTATTCCGACTCGGGGGGCAAGTCGGGGGGGCAGAAGGAGAAGCTCGCCTACACCGTCCTGGCCGCCAGCCTGGCCTACCAGTTCGGACTGGAACAGGAAGGAATCCGCTCCCGCACCTTCCGCTTCGTGGCCATCGACGAGGCCTTCGGCCGGGGTTCCGACGAATCCGCCCAGTACGGCCTGCGGCTCTTCCGGCGGATGGGGCTGCAGCTGCTCATCGTCACCCCCCTCCAGAAGATCCACATCATCGAGCCCTTCGTCTCCAGCGTGGGTTTTGTGGACAACCAGGGCGGACGGGTCTCGCGGCTGCGGAACCTGACCATCGAGGAGTACATCGCCGAGAAGGAGCGCTGTGTCCGGTGAGCTGGACCGCGCCGGGCGACATCGCCGCCCATCTGGAACGGCTCTGGAAAAAGGGGGAGATCCTTTCCGCCACGGTGACGGGGAAGGCGCGTTTCCCCTGTCGCATCCCCCTCAAGGGGCCCTCTTCGCGGGAGCTGGCGGAGCAGTTCGACGAGGTCCGGCGGTGGATCGCCGGGCTGCGCGCAGCACAGCGGCGGGGCTACCGACTGGAGTGGCGGGAGGTCAACCACAGGGTGCTGGGTAGAAACGCCATTCCCGCCGGGATCTGGGTGGAGAGCCCGGCCGACGCCGCCGCCGTGATCGGCAGGAAGGGCGAGCTGCAGCGCTTTATACAGCTTGCGGAAGAGACGGAGGCAGAGCTCCCGGGCTTGCTGGACTGGCTGGCCCGGAAGCCGCTGAAGGCCCTGAAATACAGCGGCGAGTGGACACGGCTGCTTTTGGTGGTCCGCTGGCTGGCCGATCACCCCCGCCCAGGCATCTATCTGCGCCAGGTGGACCTTCCAGGTGTGGACAGCAAGTTTCTGGAGGGGCGCCGCGGGCTGCTGGGGGAGCTCTTCGACGAGGTGCTTCCGCAGGGGGCTGTTGACCGCGAGGTCCGGGGGGCGGGGGGCTTCTGCCGGCGCTACGGGTTCCGCGACAAGCCGGTGCGGGTCCGGTTCCGCATCCTCGACCCCCAATGCGCTCTTCTGCCGGGTACGGACCAGGACGTCACCGTCACGGCCGATGACTTCGCCGCCCTGCGGCCACCGGTACGGCAGGTCTTCGTCACGGAGAACGAGGTGAACTTCCTGGCTTTCCCCCCTGTCCGGGAGAGCATGGTGCTCTTCGGCGGGGGCTACGGCGTGGAGGCCCTCGCCGCGGCCGACTGGCTGTCGGACTGCCGCCTGTACTACTGGGGCGATATCGACACCCACGGCTTCGCCATCCTCAGCCGCCTGCGCGGCCGATTCCCCGGGGTCCGGTCGCTTCTCATGGACCGTGCGACCCTGCTCGCCCACAGGATCTACTGGGAGCGGGAGCCCCGCCAGCGGAACGACGACCTGCCCGGCCTGACCGACCGGGAGAGGGCTCTCTACGACGATCTGCGCACCAATGGTCTGGGCGAAGCGGTGCGGCTGGAGCAGGAGCGGATCGCCTTCCACTGGCTGCGGCAGGCCCTGGAGGAGCGCAGCACATAATGGAGGAGGCGCCCCGGCGGGACGCCTCCTCCATTGGAACGGGGCGGAGTTAGCCTTCGATATTGAGGTTGTTGCCGATGCCCATGCTTCCCATGAGCTGTTCCACCATGTTCTTCTGCAACTCCATTGTCGTTTCCATGACCTTGTCGTTCACGGCGGTCCGGATCTCGGCGCCGGTCTGCATGGCCTGCGCGTTCTGTACATTGGCGACAGCTTCCATATCCATGGACATCACCTCCTTTTCATACCCCGTGTAGGGTGTATCGGCATTGCAGAAAGAGAGCTGCAGCCCTGTCCGCTCCCCTACTGCTGTTCTGATCCCTCGTCCCGGTGTTCCGTCTCCTGCTCCCCGCTGTCGGTGCCGGATTCCCTCCTGGCGGCGATAAAGTGCGGATTCGGCCAGTCCTTCCTGGCCGCCGTCCTGGAGAGTGCCCCGCAGAGCAGCGTAGCCAGAAAGGCCAGGGGCGACCTGGTCGAGAGAGCGATCACAAAGAAGGCGAAGCAGAAGGCGGCGAAGAGATTCCTGTAGAACATGCCGCTACCAGGGAACCCCCATGACGTAGTGCGGCAGGAAGAGGATCACCTTCGGCAGGTAGGCCGTGAAGAGCAGCATGGGGAACCAGCAGAAGACGATAAGGAAGAGCGCCGGCCGCATCATCTCGTTGATGGAGGCCCCGCTCAGCCGCCCCGAGAGATAGAGCACCGGCGCCGCCGGCGGCGTGATGCAGCCAAGCCCCGTGTTGACGCCCACGATGGCCGCGTAGTGGATGGGACTGAAGCCCAGCTCCATGATGATGGGTATCATGATCGGCGTGGTGAGCACCACCACACTGATATCGTCCATGAGCATCCCCATGAAGACGAGAAAGGCGTTGATCATCAGCAGAATGATATAGGGATTCGAGGAGATGGCCCGGAAGAGCGTGAGCATCCGTTCCGGGAGGCCCTCCAGGATGTAGAGGCGGCTCAGCATGCTTACGGAATAGAGCATCACCATGATGACGCCGGTGGTGATGGCCGACTCCACAACGACATGATACAGGCCTCTGTACGTGAGTCCCTTGTAGACGAAGATGCCGATGGGAATGGAGTAGAGCACGGCCATGGCGGAGGCCTCGGTGACGGTCATGACCCCGCCGTAGATGCCCCCTAGGACAAGGACCGGCAGTACAAGCGCCGGCAGCGCCAGTTTGCCCCGGTTCTGGAAGAGCTCGCGTTTTTCCTGTTTGGTCCGTTTGTGGGCCACCAGGATATCCTTGTTGTGCCTGAGCATCCACACATTGAGGAAGGCAATGAGGGCGGTGGTGACGATGCCGGGAATGATGGTGGCAAGGAAACAGGCCAGCACGGACTGTCCGCTGACCCAGGCGTAGATGATCAGTGTGGCGTTTGGGGGGATGAGCAGCCCCAGCAGCGAGGCATTGGCCATCAGGGCGGCTGCGTGTCCCCGGGGGTAGCCCTCCTTCTCGAAGCGGGGGAACATGATGGGGCCGATGCAGGAGAGTGTGGCGCAGGCCGCGCCGGAGATGGAGCCGAAGATGGCGCAGGAGACGGTGCCGACCACGCCGAGACCGCCTTTCACGTGTCCCACGAAGACGTCCACCAGGTCGATCAGTTTTTCCCCGATGCGCCCCCGTTCCATGATGCCGCCTGCCATGATGAACATGGCGATGGCGATAAGCGGAACGGAGTTCATCTTGGAAAAGCCGTAGGGGAGAAGCTGGCTGGCCTCGTACCCCGCTCCTTCGGGACCGCCGAAAAAGATCAGCCAGGCCGCAGAGGCCATAAAGCTTACAGGAACGGGAACACCTATAATCAGAGTTAGTAAAAGAATGGCTAAAGCGATATAAATCATGATGTCCGGCCTCCTGTTATCAGGTGCTTCACGCTACGTACAAGCTCACCGATGAAATAGACGGACATGAACAGAAGCCCGAGCAAGACGGCAAGGTACCAGGTCCACAGCGGTATCTGCCATGTGGTGGTCTTGGGGAGGGCGATGCCTGTCCCCAGGGGCCCCAGAAAGCCGAACATGAAAAAGTTGTATCCGTACCATACGAAAAGCAGGCTGACTCCCACGGTGACCAGGTCTTTCACCACAATGATGGCCCGTTTGAAATGCCCACTGGGGAAATAAGCCTCAACCACGTCGGCGGAGATGTGGGTCCCGTCGAAGGCTCCCATGGCCGCACCGGAAAAGTAGAGCCAGAAGGCAAAGAGCTTCACCCACTCCTCGTAACCAAAGAGATCGATCTGGAAGACATAGCGTAATATGGTGGTGGTGCAGATCAGGACCACCAGAAGTATTGCCATGGTAAAGGCGACAAGAGAGAACCCGTTGATCACTATCTTGTCGAAAAGATTTTCCGGCTTCTTCTGGGTTCCTCTGGTTGTGCCTGGTGGATATAGACTACCGTAGCTATCGTAGAGGTTATCAAATGACACGATATCCACTCCTTCAACGCGCATAGAATCCCGGGATGAATGTTCCTCCCGGGATTCCATGCTTTAGTGTCGTTACTGACGAGCTATGCTCCGCCTATTTGGGAGCCATATGCTTACGGAACTCGTCCATGAGTTCCTTACCCATCCTGTCTTCCAGCTCGGTCCATGTGGAGGCGCAGGCTTCTGCGATGGGCTTCAGCTCTTCTTCGGTGTAGGTATGGACTTCGATGCCCTTCTCGCGCATCTTGTCCAGGAACTCCTCGTCACGTGCCTTGGCGTTTTCGATGCTCTTTGCGGCTGCTTTGTCGATAACCTCGGCGATGACAGCCTTGTTCTCGTCGCTGAGCTTCTCCCAGGTCTTGGCGCTGATCATGAAGTTCAGCACCTCGGCGGAGTAGTTGGTGGCGTAGTAGTGGGTAAGGACGTCGCCGAGCCAGGTGTAGGCTGCGGAGATGGAGAAGCCGTTCTCGCCGTCCACAACGCCGGTCTGCATGGACTGGTAGACATCGGACCAGGGGATGGAGACGGTACGGTAGCCCATAGCTTGGGCTGCGAGCTTGTAGACGGCCATGTTGGGAACGCGGATCATGGCGCCCTTGTCCACATCGGGGTTCAGGGGCTCATTGGCCGCCTTGTTGAGACCGGTGCCGATCATGCCCTCAAGGTAGAAGCCCAGGAGCTTGACACCCAGACGCTCGTTGAACTCGTTCATCTTCTTGCGGAGCCAGCCGTCGGTGGCGAAGATCTCTTCGGCCTGCTCGTAGCTGCGGAGGTAGCCGTTGATGTAGACAAGCTCCATACGGGGATCGAACTGGCTCGGCACGGACTGGCAGGACATTGCAATGGTGCCCTTGATCATCTCTTCGTAGACCAGCTCGTAGTCGCCCAGCTGGTTGGCCGGGTAGACCTTGACTTCCATGCGGCCGTCGGACTTCTCTTCGATATCCTTGGCGATCTGCTTCATCATCGCCGTGGCCGGGTGGTCGGCGGGCTGCTGCCCCGAGAACTTCAGGGTGACGTCGGCGGCCAGGGCCGCACCGCTCATGCAAAGCAACGAGACCGCCACAAGCAAACCGGTGATAACAATTGAATTCCGTCTCACGTACACACACTCCCTCTTCTTGTCCTGATGGATCTGTTCAGGGTTCTCTCCGCAGTTTCTATGGCATTCCAACCGCGCTATTCGCCCTTACCCCTCCTCCCTCATACCGACCGCGAAAGGGATCTTCCAGTCCCGTGGCGTGGCCTGTCGTTACAGGTACAGCTGTCGCGGAGGCTGGCCAGCATGGCAGATACTCTTCAACTCGTACAGTCCAAGGATGTCCTCGGAGCGCGGAGATAGGCGGCAAAGATGACGTGGTGGGTGGCTGGTTCCGGCCAGACGGTGTAGTGTACATCCATTCTACAGCTTTTGTCCCGAAAACGGTACCATCTCCGGGATTGCCCGATGATGTCAGCGGCCTTCCCCGAAGATATGCGGGGAGACGTCAACGGTACGAAAGACGGCACCGACGCTTCTGATATATCAGCTGATATATCTGGTATTGTACCATCCGGCGGCGGACTGTCAATGGCGGAGCGCATCGTTGAAGTTTGCTGGACGACGGTTGGTTTCCGCGGCGCTTTGTGGGATATTCTTCTTTAGAAACGAAACCACTACGGAAGGAGGAAGCGTATCCCCGTACGGGGATACGCGACCGGATACGATGACCAAGAGTATTCTCAACGATGTACTGGGGCCCGTGATGCGCGGACCGTCCAGTTCGCACACCGCCGCCTCCTGGCGGATCGGGCGGTACGCGGGGGTGCTGCTGGAGGAGCCGGTGCGCTCCGTGACGATCACCTTCGACAGCGAGGGGTCCTACGGGCAGGTCTACGCCCAGCAGGGGAGCGACAGGGCCTTCGTCTGCGGCCTGCTGGGCTGGGAGATGGAAGACGGACGCTTCCACAGAACCCTGGCGATCGCTCCCGAAGAGGGGATGGATGTGTCCTTTGCGGTGGATACCCTCGCCGGTGCGGAACACCCCAACGATGTGGAGCTCCGCCTCGCCGGGGCAACCGACAGCGTGGTGCTCAGGGCCCGCTCCATCGGCGGCGGGGCGGTGGAGTTCGTCTCCCTGGACGGTCTGCCCTACCAGGCCTTCGGCGACAGCTACGACCTGCTGATCGGGGCGCCCGCCGAGGATGAACCCTCTCTCTCCGGAACGCTTCCCGAAGGGGAGCTCTCCCGCAGTGAGCGTGACGGGCGGGTACTGGTCCATCTGCGTACCGCCGAGGATCCCACGTCCTCCATGGAGGGGATCCGGGCGGCCTGTCCCTCGGCGTCGGTGCGCTGCGGCCCGGCGCTGCTCTATCCCTTCAAAGGGAAGCCGCTCTTCGACAGCGCTGAAGGAATGGTGCACTACGCCGAGCAGCAGGGGATCGGTCTGGGCGAAGCGGGACTGCGCTACGAGGCGACGCTGCTGGGGCTCACCGAATCGGAGGCGCTTGAGGAGATGCGCCGCCGCTACCGGGTGATGAAAGACGCCGTGGCGCTGGGACTCTCGGGCGAGTCCGGACGCATGCGTCTCCTGCCCCCCAGTGCGGGCGGTATCATGGAACGGGAGCGGCGGGGGGCCTTGCCCCAGGGTGGGCTGCACACCCGTGCCGCGGCCAGGGCCATGGCGGCACTCCACGTGAACAGCTCCATGGGTGTGGTCTGCGCGGGGCCCACCGGGGGCGCCGCCGGTGTGGTTTCCGGTGTCTCCGTGACGCTGGAAGAGGAGTGGGGCCTCTCCGAGGAGGATGTGGTCCGTGCGCTCTTTGCCGCCGGGGCGGTGGGGCTGATCGTGGCCATACGGGCCACCTTCGCCGCCGAGGTGGCGGGCTGCCAGGCGGAGATCGGCGTGGCCGGCGGGATGACCGCCGCCATGGTGGCCGATGCGGCGGGACGTTCCCCCGAGGAGGCCTGCAACGCCGCGGCGGTGGCGCTCCAGAACACCATGGGCTCGGTCTGCGATCTGGTCCAGGGCTGTGTGGAGATCCCCTGCCACACCCGCAACGGCGTGGCGGCCTCCATGGCCTTCGTCGATGCCGATCTCGTCGCCGGCGGGTACGGGAATCCTGTCCCCCTGGACGAGACCATCGACGCCTGTTACGCATCGGGGAGGATGCTGCCCTCGGAGCTCCGCTGCACCGCCAGGGGCGGACTTGCGGTCTGCCCCTCGGCCCTGCGGATGCAGGTGGGGGAGATCTAGCTTCCCGGCGGCTGTGATGGTGCAGGGAGGGTCTGTTGGGCGCTTCCTGCACCCATACTTGAAATCATTTTGGTTTTGACATAGAGTAACCGTTACGGATATGCGAGCCGCCGGACTGTTGGCAGCGGGAGGTCCTCCTCCCCACCGGGCCTTGCGGGCTCCTATGTAAGGAGATGACGGACGTGTCGCAACGGGTGTCTCGGAACAAGTGGTTGCACCGCTCTCGGATACTGGCGAGGATCCTGCTGGGGACAGGTCTTCTTGGGGGTGCCCTGCTGTTGCTGTTTCTGCCCCACCGGGGGCGGGTCGGTCTGCCGGTGGGGACGCTGCCGCTCCTGCTGTCGGGGCTGGCTGTCTGGGCCTTCGCCTTTGTGCGGTTTCCCTGGCTGCAGGATATCGGGTGCAGAGGATGGTTCTCCGCCGTCCTCGGCGTGGGGCTCTTTTTCCTCCGCGGTGTCCTGCAGGTGAGCGGTGCCGCCGCCGTGCTGCCGGCGGGGGTTCCCCGCCTCCTGCTGGAAGAGGGGATCCTGCTGCTCGCCGTGGCGGCGCTGGCGGCGTCCGTGGGATTCTGGATCAAGGAGCTGGTGGAGGCGAAGCGGCGGCTCCAGACCACGGAGCTGCGTTTCCGTGCCGGCGAAGAGCGGTACGAAGAGCTGTTCGACCTCTACCCTGACGCCACGGTGCTCATCGACAGCGACACGGCGTTGCCTGAGCGGTTTAACCCGACTGCTCACGAACAGCTGGGGTACGAAGCCGACGAGTTCGCCTCCCTGCGGATAGCCGACTACGAAGCCCAGGAGACGCCGGAAGAGGTGGCGGCGCACATAGCACGGATCCACGCCTACGGCCGGGACGATTTCGTGACCACCCACCGCCGTAAGGACGGCGGCACCATTGACGTCAACGTGACGGTGGTGCTCTTTGAGATGGACGGCAAGCGCTACCTGCTCTGTGTGTTCCGCGACATCACCGAGCGCATGGAGGCGATCCGGGCCCTGGAGGAGAGCGAGCGGCGCTTCCGCGACGTGGCGGAGGCCGCCGGCGAATACATCTGGGAGGTGGATGCCGACGGCATCTACCGGATGTTGACCCAGCCTGCCGAGGACCTCCTGGGACGCAGTGTGGACGAGCTGCTCGGCCATTCGCCCCTGGAGTTCATGCCTGACGACGACGCCAGACGGGTGGGGGAGCTCCTGGATCACTGGACCGTCAACGCGGAACCCTGGAAGGGTCTGGAGCACCGGTCGGTCCGCCCGGACGGTACGGTGGTGCAGCAGCGCGTCAGCGGCCTTCCCGTGGTGGACGACCGGGGACAGATAGTCGGATTTCGTGGGACAGCCCTGGATATCACCGCGGAGAAGGAGGCCCGGGAGGCCCAGCAGGCGATGGCCGAGCGTCTCCGTCTGGCCGCCGAGGCGGCGGAGCTCGGGATCTGGGACCTCCGGCTCTCCGATGGCTACCTGACATGGAACGAAGGCATGCACCGCATCTACAGGATGAGCGAGGAGGCCTTCGGCCATTCCCTGGAGGACTGGCTGCAGACGCTCGTGCCCGAGGATTACGAGAGCGCCACGGAGGCCTTCAACAGCGCCGTCGAAGGGGGTGAGAGATACCAATCCGAATTCCGTATCCGTTGCGGCGACGGTGAGGTCCGGCACATCCGGGCCATGGCCCAGCCGATTTTCGACGAAACAGGCCGGGCTGTCCGCGTGGTGGGGATCAACGAGGATATCACCGAACGGAAGGAGGATAGAAGACGCCTGGAGGAGACCACCCGCGAGCTGGAGGGCTTTTTCGACGTCACCCTGGGGATACTGCTCATCGCCTCGCCGGAGGGACGGATGCTCAAGCTGAACCGGGCCTGGGAGGATCTCCTCGGCTATCCCCTCCACGAGCTGGAGGGCCGGTACTTTCTCGATTTTGTCCATCCCGACGATATGGACCGGACGAAGGAAGCGGTGGCGCAGCTCAACGAAGGGAATCAGGTGGCCAGCTTCCTCAACCGCTACCGCCACAGGGAGGGGGGCTACCGCTGGGTGGAGTGGCGCTCCAACAGCAGGGGCGGCCTGATCTACGCCTCCGCCAACGACGTCACCGACTCGATGGAGCTCCAGAGGGAGCTGGCCCGGGAGAAGGCCTTCCTCCAGCTGGTGATCGACAGCGACCCCAACCCGATCTTCGCCAAGGACTGGAACGGACGGTTCACGCTGGTGAACGAGGCTATGGCCGTGCTGTTTGGGACCAGCAAGGAGGATCTGCCGGGGAAGACGGATTTCGATATCTCCGTGACCGAGGAGGAACGGGAGGGCTACCTCCGGGACGACCGGGAGGTCATGGAAAGCGGGGAGGCCAGGTTTATCCCCGAGGAGCGCGTGACCGGAAGCGACGGGCGGGTCCACTGGTTCCAGACAACCAAGGTGCCCCTTGAGCTCTCTCCCGACACCCGCGAGCGCCAGGTCCTCGGGGTCGCTACGGACATCACCGAGCGCAAACAGGCCGAGGCCCGGCTGCAGGAGCAGGAGCGGCTCTACCGCGGTCTGGTGGAGTCGCAGCAGGATCTGATCGTCCGGGTGGGCCGCGATGGCCGCTTTACCTATGTGAACGACGCCTACTGCCGGACCTTCGGGAAGACCCGGGAGGAGCTGATCGGCCACTCCTTTGCCCCGCTCGTCCACGAGGAGGATGTCGGGCCCACCCTGGAGGCCATGAAGGATCTGGAACGACCGCCCTACCGGGCCTACATCGAGCAGCGGGCCCACACCAGGGATGGCTGGCGCTGGCTCTCCTGGGAGGACAGCGCCCTGCTGGACGACGAGGGGCGGATCCTGGAGATCCAGGGTGTCGGCCGGGACATCACCGACCTCAAGGAGGCCCAGCGGAAGGCTGAGGCGGCCAGCCGCGCCAAGAGCGAGTTCCTCGCCAACATGAGCCACGAGATCCGCACCCCCATGAACGCCGTCATCGGCCTGAGCGATCTCCTGCTGCAGACCACACTGAACGACCGGCAGCGCGACTATCTGGGGAAGATCAGCAGTTCCTCGCGGATGCTTCTGGGGATCATCAACGATATCCTCGACTACTCCAAGATCGAAGCGGGCAAGCTTGAGCTGGACCGGCACGCCTTCCGGGTGGAAGAGCTGCTGGAGCAGATGAGGACCCTCTTCGGGTCCGCCGCCGGCGACAAGGGGCTGGAGCTGCTCTTCCGGATTTCGGCGGACACCCCGCGGATGTTGGTCGGCGACTCTTTGCGGCTTGGGCAGGTGTTCACCAACCTGCTGGGCAACGCCGTCAAGTTCACCGAGCAGGGCCATGTGGAGATGCGGATCTCCCGGCTCGGCGGCGACGGGGATGAGGTGCGCCTGCGGTTCGAGGTGGCCGACACCGGGATCGGAATGGACGAGGAGCAGATCGGCAAGCTCTTCCAGGCCTTCTCGCAGGTGGATGCCTCCACGACACGGCGTTACGGCGGGACCGGCCTGGGGCTGGTGATCAGTGCCAAGCTGGTGGAGCGAATGGGCGGCACCCTGGAGGTCCGGTCCGCTCCCGGCGAGGGGAGTACCTTCTCCTTCGACCTGGACCTGCCGGTGGCCCACCAGATGGAAGACCGGCGGGAATGCCCCGATATCGAGGCTCGGAAGGTGCTTGTGGTCGATGACCATTCCTCGGCGCGGATTGTGCTGCGGGAGATCCTCGAAGGCTGCGATTTCCAGGTGGATGAGGCCCCAAGCGGCCGCGCTGCCGTGGACGCGGTGGTGGCGGCCGAGGAGAAGGGGGATCCCTTCGATTTCATCTTCATGGACTGGCGGATGCCGGGCGAGATGGACGGTCTTCAGGCGATACAGAGGCTGCGACAGCTCCGTGAAGAGGGCCGCCTGTCGGACACCGAGGTTCCCGTGTTCATTGTCAGCGCCTACAGCCGCGACGAGCTTCCCGGCGAGGAGGGTGGTTTCATTCCCTTTCTGGGCAAGCCCGTGACGGCTTCCGCGGTCTTCGACGCCATGGCCGACGCCCTGGGCGGAACGCCGACGTCGCACCCCGATACGGCGGTGGAGAGCAGTGCGGTCCCCTCCTTTGCGGGCTACCGGATCCTGCTGGCCGAGGACAACGATCTCAACCAGGAGGTGGCCCTCCGGATGCTGGAACAGACCGGTGCGGAGGTGATGGTGGCCGCCAACGGTTCAGAGGCTGTGGAAAGAGTGGAAGGAGGCGTCCCCGATCTGGTGCTGATGGATCTCCAGATGCCGGTGATGGACGGCTACGAGGCGACGCGGCGGATCCGGGCGCACCTTCCGGAGCTCCCCATTATCGCACTCTCCGCTGCGGTGATGGAAGCCGACCGGACACGGGCGCTGGATGCGGGGATGAACAGCCATCTGGCCAAACCGATCAACAGCGGCGAGCTCTACAGGACACTCTCCACGTGGCTGGAACCCTCCGGTGTTGTGGAAACGGAGGAGGGGGAACCTGCCGTGGGGATTCCCGTTTCACTGGAGGGCTTTGACCTCCAGCGGGGTCTGCGTGCCGTCGACGGCAACAGGGCCCTCTATGTCAAGCTGCTGCACCGCTTTCGGGAGCAGCTGGAGGGGGAGTTCGCCGATCTCCCGGGCGAGCTGGAGCGTGGCGATCCCATCGCCGCACGGAGGGCGCACACCCTCAAGGGGACGGCCGGCACCGTCGGTGCGGTGCGGACCGCTGCGGCGGCGGCGGAGATCGACGCCGCCCTCAAAGAGGGAAGGGAGGTCACCGGGGCGATGCGCGCCGAACTGGGCAGCGCCATGGCGGAGGCGCTGGGCGGCCTGGGTGGACTCCCCTCTCTTCCCGATGTCCAGCAGAGCGAAGCGGTGGATTCCGGGGAGGCCGGGGAAGCTGCGGAAACGCTCATGCAAAAGCTGCAAAACAGTGAGCTTGTGGACGACGAACTCCTGGAGACCGTGACGGCCTTCCTCGGGGAACGCCTGGGCGTGGATCGGGCGGCGGAGCTGCGGGAGCTTGTGGAGGGGTTCGAACATGACGAAGCGGCGGCCTTGCTGGCGGAGCTGGCGGCCGAGACGGGGGTGGAGCTGACATGACTGCGGACGGAGAGAGCGCGGAGCAGGCCACGGTACTGATTGTCGACGACCAGCCCTTCAACATCCATGCGCTGGCAGGCCTGATCAAGGAGGAATACCATGTTCAGGTGGCCACCGGCGGGGCGAAAGCGCTGGAGATCGCCATGGGCGACAGGCAGCCGGACCTGATTCTGCTCGATATCCTGATGCCGGGGATGGACGGCTACGAGGTCTGCCGGCGGCTGAAGGAGAACAGCACCACCAGCCATATCCCGGTGATCTTCGTGACCGCCAAGGACGCCGAGGAGGACGAGGAGATGGGGTTCAGCCTCGGTGCGGCGGACTATATCTCCAAGCCCTTCCGTCCGGCCATCGTCCGTGCCCGGGTGCGCAACCACATGGACCTCAAGATCCGGACGGACAAACTGGAGAAGCTCTCCATGCTCGACGGGCTGACGGATATCCCGAACCGGCGGTATTACGAAGAGCGGCTGGACGACGAATGGAAGCGTGCCGGCCGGGGTGATCGTCCGCTGTCGCTGTTGATGATGGATATCGATAACTTCAAGGCCTACAACGACCACTACGGCCACGGCGCCGGCGACGAGTGCCTCCGCCGGGTGGCCAGGGTGCTCAGAAAGACCCTTTCTCGTTCCGCCGACTTTGTGGCCCGCTACGGCGGCGAGGAGTTCGCCGCCATCCTCCCCGACACGGACGCCGAAGGGGCCTGGCACGTTGCCGAAGAGCTCCGGGCGGCCGTCGAGGGGTTGGCGATGGCCCACGAACATTCCCGCGCCGCCCCGGTGGTGACCGTCAGCGTTGGTGTGGCCACGCGTACCGGGGAGCGGTTTACGGATGATGTGGAGCAGCTGGAGCGCGCCGCCGACCAGGCGCTCTACCGCGCCAAGGAACAGGGGCGCAACCGGGTGCAGACGGGATAGAAAGAGGGCCGTGGCGGGAAGCTCCCGCCACGGCCCTCTCGGTTGTGCCATCCGCCGCCTCAGACGTCCAGGTTGCGGACCTCCCTGGCGTGGGATTCGATGAACTCCCGCCGGGGCTCCACCTTGTCTCCCATGAGAATGCTGAAGAACTCGTCGGCCGCCACGGCGTCTTCCACCTCCACCTGCTTGACCACCCTGGTGGCGGGGTCCATCGTGGTCTCCCAGAGCTGGTCGGGATTCATCTCCCCCAGCCCCTTGTAGCGCTGGAGGTTGATCTTCTTCCCGTTCATGGACTTGCTGATCTCGCGCCGCTCCTTCTCGGTGAAGCAGTACTCGATGCGCTTCCCGGCCTGGAGGCGGTAGAGCGGCGGCTGGGCCACGTAGAGGTTGCCGTGTTCGATGAGCTCCGGCATGTACCGGTAGAAGAGTGTCAGCAGCAGTGTTCTGATGTGCGCTCCGTCCACATCGGCGTCTGTATTGTGGCAGCAGACCCCGCCGGTTCCGCAGATAAAGGTTTCGTCACCCTCGACGGAGAAGTCGTAGACCCGTTCCCCCCCTCCGTTGCGCTGTTCCACCGAACGAACCGGGAAGCCGATCAGGTCCCCCTCCATCGGAAGGGCTGCCCCTGGAGAGCCGTTCCCTCCACATGTGCGCATCCACTCGAGGGTTGTGCCGGCCTTCGCGTGGTCTTCCCAGATGGGGAGTGCCGACCGCATCGCCTCTCTGCCGGAGATGGTGACGGTATAGGCGGTGTGTTTCGTATACACCTCTTTCCCCCTGATCAGGCCGCTTGATGCGCCGGTCGGCTCCTTGCTGTGCATTCCCGCTATAATGCCCTGTCCCAGGAGCAGGTAGAGCAGCTGTTCGGCAAGCGTCCTTGATGTTGTCGTGAAGGAGGCCATGTTCCGCGACAGCGTGCCGTCTCCCATGAAATAGCCCTTAAGAAAGCGAGTGCGCAGGTCGCCACCCACATTGAAGACCAGATCCGGCACGCGTTTTGTCCAGCTTTTTACACCATCAAAGCCGAATACATGCCGGAAGACGGCGAAGACAACGCGGTTCAGAATGCGGAGTTCCGACGCGCGCTGGAAGGTGCCGGGATAGTAGGTGGGGTCGATGCCGAAGACATTCCGTATCGCTTCGCTGATCCGCCCGACATAGGGTTCGTTGCGTTTCCCGATGGCCAGCCGTATCCCGTTACGCATGCTGATCGCACCTTCGGCGACGAAGAAACCGAGGAGCTCCATCAATTCCGCATTGACTGGTATGTGCCGGGGGATGGCTTCGTCAGCGTAATGGCGCGGCGTGAGTGTCAGATCATCGCCCATTTGTTCCAGATGTTCCACATCGAGGTCTTTCAGCCCTATGGATGGACGGATACGGTTCCGGTGGCTTCCCCGGTCGTATTCCTCCCATCCCCGCTCAAGGGCGCTTTTGACGTAGGTGACCTTTTCTTCGCAACCTGAGGGATCGAAGTCCAGAGTGCGGCAGTAGCTCTCGAAATGGCTGACTGTGGGACGGCTTGTTCCGTTTTCCCAGGCGTAGAAGGTGACAGGTTGCTGTATACCCACGGCCTCGCAGAGCTCTTTGCCGGTGAGAGGGAGCGCTTTCCGGTGTTCCCGGAGACGGGTTCCCACTACAGTGGGGATCGCAACCCGCTCCTCGACCAGCTGCGGCGTGTCGGCGTGCTCCGCGCGAACCATCGCTTTCTGGTATTCCCTCACGGATTCTCCGCGGAGCACGATCTCCTCGTCAAGAGGAAGGTCGCTGTGGAGCAGCGCCGCGATGAGGTCGAGGCGTTCGGGGCGTTCCTGCGGTTCCGGGAACGTGGCGGGGCAGGCGAGCACATCTCCGGCTGCGATCTCGTCACCGCGCTTGAGGACGGCTTTGCCCTCTTCATCCCGGACAAAGACGCTGTGTTCCCCGGTGACGGTGACGGAACGACCGTAGGCGGCGTGTATCCGGTAGAGCGGTTCATTATGGCTGTGGGCAATGACATTCTTTATTGTTTTGAAACGGACGGTTCCCGTGTTCGGGTCAAAACAGAGGATCTCGTACCGAGAGGGATTCGCCCGGCGCTCGAGAAGGCCGTCGATGAATGTCCCAACCTGAACCGATTTCGTGTTTCCTTCAGGGGTCCTGACAAAGGTCTGCTCTGCTCCGTCGACGCTCATGATGATCAGCCGGTGGTAACGGAGCTTGGAGTGGTCGAAGTCGTCGCCGATGCCGCAGCCCAGGGCCTGGATGATGGCCCGGATCTCCTTGCTCCCCAGGGCCTTGTCGAGACGGGATTTCTCCACGTTGAGGATCTTGCCCCGCAGGGGCAGGATGGCCTGGAAGTTCCGGTCCCGGCCCTGCTTGGCGCTGCCGCCGGCGCTGTCGCCCTCGACGATATAGATCTCGCTCTCTTCGGGTTTCTTGCTTGAGCAGTCGGCCAGTTTGCCCGGCAGATCGAGGCCTGACATGGCCGATTTGCGGCGCACCAGATCCCGGGCCTTCTTGGCCGCCTCCCGGGCCTGTCTGGCCCGAAGGGCCTTCTCCACCACCACCTTGAGTACCTCCGGATGGTCGTCGAAGTGGGAGATCAGACCGTCGTAGAGGATGGAGTCCACGATGCCTTTCATCTCCCCGTTGCCCAGCTTGGTCTTGGTCTGTCCCTCGAACTGGGGTTCCTGGAGCTTCACGGAGATCACCGTGGTGAGCCCCTCCCGGAGATCCTCGCCGGTGAGGTTGGCGTCCTTCTCCTTGAGGAACTTCTCCCGCCGGGCTCCTTCGTTGATGGCCCGGGTCAGGGCGGTGCGGAAGCCCGAGACGTGGGTGCCGCCTTCCACCGTATGGATGAGGTTGGCGAACGCGAAGATCCGCTCCAGAAAGCTGTCGTTGTACTGGAGGGCGATATCCACGACCGTTCCTTCCCGTTCCCCTGTGACATGCACGGGTTTCTTGAAGAGGGTGTCCTTGCCCCTGTTGAGGTACTCCACGAAGGATTTGATGCCGCCTTCGTACTGGAAGTCCGCCGCCTTGTCCTCCCGTTTGTCCCGGAGCCTGATCAGGATGCCGGGATTGAGGAAGGCCAGCTCCCGCAGCCGGGAGCTCAGCAGGTCCCAGGAGAACTCGCTCTCGCTGAAGATCGTCGGGTCCGGCAGGAAGTGGATGGTGGTGCCGTTGGTACCGGTCTCCTCCTGTTTGGCCAGGTCGTCCTGGGGGAAGCCCTCCTTATATTCCTGGTACCAGATGTGGCCCTCCCGGTGGATGGTGAGGCGGAGCCAGCTGGAGAGGGCGTTGACCACCGAGACCCCCACGCCGTGCAGCCCGCCGGAGACCTGGTAGGACTTGTTGTCGAACTTCCCGCCGGCGTGGAGAACGGTGAGCACCACCTCCGCGGCCGCCTTGCCCCTGTGGGGATGGATGTCCACGGGGATCCCCCGGCCGTTGTCCTCGATGGAGACGCTGTTGTCGCCGTGGACGGTGACGGTGACCTGGTCGCAATGCCCGGCCAGCGCCTCGTCCAGGGAGTTGTCCACCACCTCGTAGACCAGGTGGTGGAGCCCCCTGGTGCCTGTGTCGCCGATGTACATGCTCGGCCGCTTGCGGACGGCGGTGAGGCCTTCCAGGATCTGTATGTCCTTGGCGCTGTACTGGCGCGCCGCTGCGTTCATGAATGCGTACCTCCCCTGCGGATCTTGCGGGCCCCTTGGCGGGCATCGCTGGTAAACTGCCTGTATCGTCGGGCCAGCGTCCGGGGGGTGAACCCGGTAGCCATCACGGAACCGTCGCGCATATAGATGGCGGTCTCATCGCCTTCGCGCACAAAGGCTACCGTTCGACCTACATAGACGAGGTCGTCTCCTTCAAGCGGAATGAACATCATCGTCGCCTCCCCGGGAATGGCTGGATGGATTCCCAAAGATCCATTATACCAGAAGCCCTCCCGGGATGCCTTGCCCTACAAGGACTGAAGGATCAATGGTTTCTGAACGTGGTCAGCGCGAGCGGCAGCAGGAGCAGTACGGCCGCCGGGAGGGTCCCACCGGCGGCACAGCCGCCGCCTCCGTCGGAATCCTCCCGGTCGAAGCGCCCCATGCCCTGACCGTCGTCCAGCACATCCACCGTGACGGCAGCGGGCTTGCCGCCTTCGCCGCCCTGGAAGGAAAGGCGTATCGCCGGATCGGGCAGGAAATCCCACTCCCCGGCAAAGACGTCCTCGCTGAGGGGTGTCAGGGCTGTCTCCAGCGGCCTGGGTGTCTCGAAGCGCGCCGTCAGATCCTCCCCTTCGCCGGTGACTTTCAGTGTCCCGTAGATGGGGCTGTCGTAGGTGCCGCTGTAGGTGTCGATCTCCTGTGCGGGAAGGGCGCCCTTCGATGCGGTCCGGTTCGTAGCGCGCAGCGGAGCGGCGATCCCTGCGGGTATCTCCGTACCCTTCCCGGCCAGATGGGCGCCCAGCGTCTGCAGCATCAGCTCGGGGAGGAGGTTTCCGGACTGGTTGGTGAGGACGGCGATGCCGACGCCGTGGTCCGGGAGGAAACCGATGATGCTGTGGGCGCCCAGGGTTGCGCCGTTGTGCCAGACGATGTCCACCCCGTTGGGGGATTCCTCGCGCAGCCAGCCCAGACAGTAGGCGTAGCTGCCGCCGCCGCCGACAGAGATCAGCGTCTTCGGGGCGGTGAGGTAGTCCATCTGTTCCGCCGGGAGGATCCGCGTACCGTCCACGCTTCCCCGGTTGATCTGCACACGCAGCCACCGGGCGAAATCGTCGATATCCAGATGGATCGCCCCCGCAGGGCTGACCCTGTAGACCCAGTCCTGCCAGGGCCAGTCCAGGGGGAGCATCTCGGTCCCGTCCAGCGTCATGCGGTGGAGCCAGGCCATGTTGTCCCCTGTATCCACGAACGCCTCCCAGGTGGCGCCGACACTGTCCAGCTCCAGGGGGTTCGCGATTCGCGCCTCGATGTTTTTGTTCCAGCTCTCGCCGGTGGTCTTCTCGATGAGGTCGGCAACATAGAGGAAGAGGATGTTCTGGTAGGCGTACTCCGAACGGAAGGGGCTGGCCGGTTCCACGTAGCGCAGGGCTTTGACGGCGTCATCGCCCTCGTAGCCCAGTGCCGGCATCATGTCCAGTGCGTATCCCGGCAGGCCGCTGTGCTGGGCCATGAGGTCGAAGATGCGGAAATCCTCCTGGGCGAAGCTGTCCTTCAGCCGGAACCCCGGGAGGTGGTCGGTCACGCGGTCCTCCCAGCCGATGGCGTCCTCCTCCACGAGCGTCGCCGTCAGCGTGGCCGTGAAGGCTTTGGTGGCCGAGCCGATCTGGAAGACCGTCTCCCTGTCCACCTGCCAGTCGATCCCCTCTTCACCCAGCTTGCGTGTGCCGAAGCAGCCCCGGTGGACCACCCGGTCGCCGGAGACCAGCGCGTAGGCCACCCCGGGGATCTCCTGTCGTTCCATCTCCTCCCGGACGGTTTCGTCCAGGATTGTTGCCAACGAACCATCTTCGGCGGCGCTGGCGGGAAGATGAGGGAAGAGAGCGACCGACAAAAGGGTGCATACAAACAATACTGTGGAAAAGGCGGCTACCCTCCTCTTTCCGGCGCAGCTGCTCACGGTTGACCTTCGGCTCTTCTTTGGTTTCGGGAACATGGTCCCACTCCTTTCCGAAGTGAATAGGCCCGGGCGGCTGTTTTCCCCGGCAACCGATGACTCAGTTTGTCTAATCTGTTGATCTGGAGTAACACGACTGCACCTTGAACGCCGCTACACAGCCCTGGCGATCTCGATCACCCCCGTAATGAGTATCCGTCGGTAGTGCGAGCTCCTGGCCTCAACCATAAAGATTTACCACCACGACGAAACCGCCGTGGAGGCACCCGAAAGACTTGCGATGACGGTATTCATTGACAACGAGCGCCTCAAGCATGGACCCGCATAGCTACACAACGCTAATGGAGTTACATATTCGTCCCTAGCCTACGAGAAGACTTCTAATTTTACAATAGCGAGCGGCTGCCCTCTTGCTGGTTTGGGGAAGTTGAAAGAGGCCTACTTCACGAACACGGAGCTATGGCATCCTGACTTTCATTAACCATGACGCATTCTTGATTCTGGCGGACGGTTTGCCCTGCAAAGCGCTTGACAGCCGGTTGTTCCGGTATATTATATATAATATAGAACCTGTGGTGATGCGTGAGCAAACTCTTTGAGGAAGTGTGAGACTGATGGAAGAGGATTTGGGAGAGATAATAAAGGCGACTGTCTATGATGGTTCGGCAGTATCGTATATATACAATGTCCTTAAAAGGGCGATTTTTACCGGAGCCCTTGAGGGGACTACAAGGTTGCGGCAAGAGGAGATTGCAAGACGTTTTGGTGTGAGCTCCATTCCGGTGAGGGAAGCTTTCAAACAGCTCCAGGCCGAGGGACTGGTAGAGATTGTTCCGCGGCGGGGTGCCTTCGTTACAGAATTAACAACACCGGAGATACAGGAGATATACGAGATACGCCAGCTTTTGGAAGTAGGAGCCCTGCGGTTTTCATTTAATTCTATAAGCAATAGTGAAATAAATAGCGCGAAAGATTGTATAGATCAGATGGAGTCCACAGAGGATGAATTGCAATGGTGTGAGCTGAATGAGAAATTCCACGACTTACTTTATTGTTCCAGTGGAAAAAAGATGATCGTCGATTTATTGAAAAACTTACGCAATCGTGTCAATCGATATGTCGTGGCCTATCTACGGGCTATGCGCACCGAGTCGGAACATGAACACCGGCGCATCTACGAGGCGCTGATCAGCCGGGATATCGACTTGGCTTCACGGGAGTTGGAGCAGCACCTCAAGAATGCGATGGACGCCATTGTCGCAAGCAAGGAAGGTGCTGTAAAGCCGCTGCGCTGAATGTGTACATCATGACATGGCTGTGCGGATGACAGAAAAGGAGGTGACACGCTGGAGCACAGTCAAAGCGGGGTTTGAAAGGGGAGATCTGGTAGTGGATATGTGCGTGCAAGGTTTTTCGTTTGATGAACCGACTCGCCTTCTGTATGGTGCCGGTTCGTTGCAGGGGTTGCCCGAGCAGATTGCTCATATTGGTGCGGCATCGGTCATGTTGGTGTGTGATCAGGGCATCAGAAATGCGGGAGTGGCCGAAGAGGTCGAGGCAGTGATGCATTCGGTTGAAGGTGTTGATTTCTGCACCTTTGACCAGGTTAAGGCAAATCCGTTGGATACACTCATCGATGAGGCGTACCAGCAAGCGCAGGATCATTCTGTGGATTGCGTTGTGGGTCTTGGGGGAGGGAGTTCCCTTGACGCGGCGAAAGGTGTGGCGCTTCTTCTTTCCAATGGAGGTACACTGCGGCAATACTTGATGGAAGGGAAAGAGGTTGCCCGAAAAATCGCTCCTACTGTTTGTATACCGACAACAGCAGGAACGGGAAGCGAAGTAACGAGGACAATTGTAGCGACGGATCACGTCACGCAATTCAAAGATGGATTCAAAAACGCGCATACCATCGTTCCCACTGTGGCGATACTGGATCCGGAGCTGATGCGCACACTCCCTGCGTCGGTGACGGCTGCATGCGGAATGGACGCCTTAACCCATGCCATTGAATCCTACATAACTTGGAAAGCGAACCCTATCACCGATAGCCTGAATATCCAGGCGGTGCAGTTGATCGGTGACAACATTCGGAAGGCCTACGCACAGCCTGCCAATATCCATGCAAAGGGCAATCTGCTCTTGGCTAGCTGCATGACAGGGATCGCTTTCGATCAGGCAGGTCTTGGTATCGCGCACTGTATGGGACATCCCTTGGGCGGGTTGTTTGACATACCACACGGTGTCGCTTGCGCAATGACCCTACCCGTAGCCATGCATTATAACCTAATTGCATGCCCCGGGAAAATGGCAGATATTGCCGTTGCATTGGGTGAAAATACTGAAGGAATGAGTGAGCGGGACGCGGCTGTATCTGCAGTACAAGCCGTGGAATCGCTGTTGAAAGATCTGGGGCTCCCGATGCAATTGGGAGCGATCGGTATTCAAGAGGAGGCCATTCCAAAACTGGCCAAGGATGCCATGGGGTTCCCAGGTATGCTGGGCGCCAACCCGAGAGCTGCGGACCAGTGTGATATGGAACAGCTTTTCCGGGAGCTGATTTAGCATAATCGGTTTTTTGATTTACTTTAGGAGGTGGATGTAATGTCAGCTATCAAAGAAAAGAAGCAGCCGAGCCTTGGCCTCTCTCTTGCGTTGCTAGCGTCCATATTTGTGCTGATTTTCCTCTTTATCGTCAAATTTAGCTTGCCGATCCAGCTCGCTTTGTTCGTCAGCTGGTTTTTTGCTATCGGGGTAGCGCTCTATCTCGGGTACGGGTACCAGGAGCTGGAGACGGCAGCCTGTGACTCTGTTCGGAAAGGGCTCGGAGCCCTGCTGATTCTGCTGGCGGTGGGGGCGCTTGTCGGGGCATGGATAGCAGGAGGCGTTGTCCCAACCCTCATTTACTACGGGCTCAAACTGATTTCGCCATCCTTCTTCCTGGTGGCGGCGCTGTTGATCTGTTCGCTGACAGCCCTTTCGACCGGTACCTCCTGGGGGACTGCAGGAACGGTGGGCGTGGCGATGATCGGAATCGGTCAGGGATTGGGCGTTTCACCGGCGATGACGGCCGGTGCCGTGCTGTCCGGCGCGTATTTTGGTGACAAGATGTCGCCTCTTTCCGACAGCACCGTGTTGACAGCTTCGATGTGCGGAATCGATGTCTTCAAGCATATTCGGAGCATGATGTACAGTACTGTCCCGGCATATGTCATTGTTGTCGTAATGTATTGGGTGATCGGCCTGAACTACAGTGGTTCGGTGAATCTGGAACAGATCCCTGAATATATGAACATGATCAAGTCGCAATTTGTCGTCAATCCGATCATGGTTCTTCCAGCGTTGATTGTGATCACCCTGATGGCCTTTAAGAAACCGGGGTTCCCCTGCATCGCCTTCGGAGCGCTTTTGGGCGTGATCTGGGCGATGGTATTCCAGGGAGCGACCTTCACCGAAGCGATGAATCCGGCCTGGGGCGGATATCAGCTTGATTCGGGGGTTGCGTTCCTCGATAC
>JAIPGA010000030.1 GCA_021736445.1 Synergistales bacterium
GTCCCCGTCCGTCGGAGTGGAGCGGCGCCGATCTGGAGGGGCGGCTGCGGGGAAGCGGCGCCCGGATCCCGGTTGCCGAGGACAACCCCGCCAACCAGCAGGTGGCCCTGGGCATCCTGCACAAACTGGGCCTCCGGGCCGAAGCGGTGGGTAACGGCCGGGAGGCCCTGGACGCACTGGAGCGGATCCCCTACGACCTGGTGCTCATGGATGTGCAGATGCCGGAGATGGACGGCTACGAGGCCACCAGACGGATCCGGCGCTCACCGCAGGTGGATGATCCCGCCGTGCCGGTGGTGGCCATGACGGCCCACGCCATGGAAGGCGACCGCCGGCGCTGCCTGGAGGCGGGGATGGACGACTATGTCTCCAAGCCGGTGGCGCCGCAGGCCCTTGTGGCGGTGCTGGAACGTCTCCTGCCTCGCCGGGGGGATCTCCCGGCCGGAGGCGGCGCGCAACCCGTCGCGGCGGAACCGGGGGAGACCGCGGTCTTCGACCGGGAGGGGCTGCTGGAGCGCTTCATGGGCGATGAGGAGCTGGCCCGCGAGGTGGCGGCGGTCTCGCTGGAGAGCCTGCCTCCGCTGGTGGACACACTCCGGGAGGCCCTGGCCGAGGGCGACGCGGCGGGGACGGCGGATTGCGCCCACACCCTCAAGGGCGCCGCGGCGAGCACCGGCGGCGAGGCGCTGCGGGAGGCCGCCCTGCAGGTGGAACGGCACGCCGGGGCCGGCGATCTGCGGGCCGCCGGGGAGGCCATGCCCGCCCTGGATGAGGACCTCGCCGCCCTGCGTGAGGCCCTGGAAGGCTTTCTGGAAGAGCGGGGGGCCCGGTAGGGCGCACGGCAGATATGTGGTGCCTCTCCCTTCGGGGGGATGGAAACGTGCGGGGAGGCCGCCCGCACCGTAGAGGGCGATGCCCAAAGGATGTGAAGCCAGTGAGGCAGCGGAGCAATCGAGGAGCATGCCGGTTTTGCGGCTGGCGGCGTGGGGTGTGCCATGCCCTGCAGACGCTGTGGCCCGCCCGGAGGGCGGAGGGCTGCGAACCGCCGGAACCGTCTGCGGAGCGGCCGCCGACGCTGGAGGATGTGGTGGATCTCCCCACCCTCCGGGCTCTGATGAAGGACTTCTACCGGGTGACGGGCACCGGCGTGGGGATCGTCGACCTCCAGGGCGATGTGCTGGTCGCCGAGGGCTGGCAGGAGATCTGCACGGAGTTCCACCGCAGGCACCCCGAGACCAGAAAGAACTGCATCGAGAGCGACGTCTATCTCTCCGATGGCGTGGAGCCGGGGACCTTCCGGGAGTACAAGTGCAGAAACCACATGTGGGACATCGCCACCCCCATTGTCATCGGCGGGTGGCATGTGGGGAACATCTTTCTCGGCCAGTTCTTCTACAGCGACGAGGAGCCCGACTACGAGACCTTCCGGGAGATGGCCCGCACCTACGGCTTCGACGAGAAGGCCTATCTGGAGGCGCTGGACCGGGTCCCCCGCTGGGATCGAAGTCATGTCCACCGTGTCATGCATTTCTACGCCCGGCTGGCCAACCTGATCGCCGGCGAGGGCTACAGCCGTCTGGAGCTCTCCAGGGCGCTGCAGGCCAAGGAACGCTTCGAGGAACAGCTGAAGGAGGCCGTTGCGGAGGCGGACCGGGCCAACCGGGCCAAGAGCGACTTTCTGGCCGGCATGAGCCACGAGATCCGCACCCCCATGAACGGCGTGGTCGGCATGGCCTCGCTGCTGCTCGATACGGAGCTCACCGACGAACAGCGCCGCTACGCCCAGGTGATCCAGTCCAGCGGCGAGTCGCTGCTGGGTATCATCGGCGACATCCTGGATCTCTCCAGGATCGAAGCGGGCAAGCTGGAGCTGGAGGAGGCGGCCTTCAACCTCAGCGGCCTGCTGGACGAGCTGACGGGGATGATGGAGCTCAGGGCCGCCCAGAAGGGGCTGGCCCTGCACTGCTCGGTGGCGCCGGGGGTGCCGGTGCTGCTCAGGGGCGACGCGGGACGGATCCGGCAGATCCTGATCAACCTGGTGAACAACGCCATCAAGTTCACCGACCGGGGCGAGGTGGCCGTGCTGGTGACCCTGGAGGCGAAGGAGCAGACCGCCGCGCACCTGCGGTTCACCGTCTGGGACACCGGCATGGGGATCCCCACAGAGCGGCAGGGGGAGCTCTTCCGGAGCTTCTCGCAGCTCCGGGACCGTGCCGGGAGACGGGAGGGAACGGGGCTGGGCCTCGCCATCTCCAGACAGCTGGTGGAGAAGATGGGCGGCGAGATCGGCGTGGAGAGCGAAGAAGGCACCGGTTCGACCTTCTGGTTCACCCTCCGTCTGGAGCGGCAGCAGGGGAGCGGAAGCGGGGAAGCCGCCCGGGGAAGCGTCCACAGCCCCATGGACGAGGCCTCGCTGGACCGGCTTCGGCGGAGCGGCGCACGCATCCTGGTGGCCGAGGACGACCCCGCCGGGCAGAAGGTGGCCAGGGCGCTGCTGGGGCGGCTGGGTCTCCACTGCGATGTTGTCGCCGACGGGGCAGGGATTCCGGATGTCCTGGCCGGCGACGGCTACGATCTGGTCCTGATGGATGTCAGCCTGCCCGGCGAGGATGGGTGCGAGGTGACGGAGCGGATCCGCGACCCCGAGAGCGGCGTTCCCGACCGCGGGATCCCCGTGATCGCCATGACCGCCCACGCCATGGAGGGCGACCGGGAGCGGTGCCTCCAGGCGGGGATGAACGACTATCTCGCCAAGCCCGTGACCCTCCAGGCGCTCACCGAGATGCTCGTGACCTGGCTTCTGCTGGGGGGGTGCAGGAAGGGGCCGCCGGAGGAGAATCCCGAGGAGACGCCCCACGGGCCGCCGGTCTTCGATCTGGATGCCGTGCTGGAGCGCTTCGGCGGCGACGGCGAGCTGGCCCTGGAGGTGGCCCGGATCACCCTGGAGGAGCTGCCCGGCGGAATCGACGCCGTGGAGACCGCCCTGGCCTCCGGGGACGGCGGCGCAGGCCGGCATGCGGTCCACAAGCTCAAAGGGGCCGCCGCCAACGTAGGCGGCGAGGCGCTGCGCGGCGAGGCCGAGGAGGTGGAGTGCTTCTTCGGGAACGGCGACCTCCGCAGCGCCCGGCGGCGTCTGCCGGTGCTCCGGCGTCAGTGCCGCCGGCTCGCGGCGGCGCTGGAAGGCTTCCTGGAGGAACAGGCCTAGTCCGCAAAAAGGGGCTGCGCTCCCATCCCGCTGCGGTGCCGGATGCCCTGGTGTCCCCGGGACGGCGCGGAGGATCCGGCCCCGGCGGCTGGGCGCTTTCTGCATCATTGGTCCCTCCGAGTGAGAAAAACGGCTGAAGACCGCGCTTCCCGGCGCTTTTGCCGAATATATCCCTCCCAGTCCTTCCCGACCCGCTTTCCCTGATGAACTCTGACCTTTATACTTGCATACGTCAGGAAAGATCAAAAGATACGGCACGGGCGTGCGCGGCTCCACAGGGGTGCGCTCGCCCGTGGTGATGCGAGGGAGGAATGGCTATGGATCTCAGCATGCTGACGCAGAAATCCCAGGAGGCGCTGAGCGAGGCGCAGAAGACCGCTGTCGGTTACGGCCACCAGGAGGTGGACAGCGAGCACCTGCTGCTGGCCCTGGTGCGCCAGGAGAGCGGTCTGGTGCCCCGGCTCCTGCAGAGGATGGACGTCAACGGCGACGGTCTGGCCGTGGCGGTGGAGCGCCACCTGGACGGTCTGCCCCGGGTCTCGGGGCCCGGTGTGGAGCCGGGAAAGATCGTGGTGACCCAGCGGCTCTCCAGGCTGCTGGTGGACGCCGAACAGCGGGCCAGGCGCCTGAAGGACGAGTATGTCTCGGTGGAGCATCTCTTCGCCGCGTTGATCGCCGAGGGCGAGAGCACGGCGGCGGGGCGGATCCTGGAGGAGTTCGGCGTCACCGAGCAGCGTTTCCTCGGCGCCCTCACCGATGTGCGGGGCCACCAGCGGGTGCAGAGCGCCACGCCGGAGGGCACCTACGAGGCGCTGGAGCGCTACGGCCGGGACCTGGTGAAGGAGGCCCGGGCCGGCAAGATGGACCCGGTGATCGGCCGGGACGAGGAGATCCGGCGGGTGATCCGGATCCTCAGCCGGAAGACCAAGAACAACCCCGTCCTCATCGGCGACCCCGGCGTGGGCAAGACGGCCATCGCCGAGGGACTGGCCCAGCGGATCGTCCGCGGCGACGTCCCCGAGGGCCTCAAGGAGAAGACCCTTTTCGCCCTGGACATGGGCTCCCTGGTGGCGGGCGCCAAGTACCGCGGCGAGTTCGAGGAGCGCCTCAAGGCGGTGCTCAACGAGATCCGGGAGAGCGAGGGCAGGGTGATCCTCTTCATCGACGAGCTGCACAACATCGTCGGCGCCGGCAAGGCCGAGGGCTCCATGGACGCCGGCAACATGCTCAAGCCCATGCTCGCCCGGGGGGAGCTGCACTGCATCGGGGCCACCACCCTGGACGAATACCGGGAGCACGTGGAGAAGGACAAGGCCCTGGAGCGGCGCTTCCAGCCGCTGGTGGTGGACGAGCCCACCGTGGAGGACAGCATCTCCATCCTCCGGGGGCTGCGGGAGCGTTTCGAGGTGCACCACGGGGTGCGCATCCAGGACAACGCCCTGGTGGCGGCGGCCATGCTCTCGGACCGCTACATCACCGACCGCTTCCTGCCCGACAAGGCCATCGACCTGGTGGACGAGGCCTGTGCGCTGATCCGCACGGAGATCGACTCCATGCCCGCCGATCTGGACGCCGTCTCCCGTCGGGTGATGCAGCTGGAGATCGAGGAGGCGGCGCTGAGCAAGGAGAGCGACAAGGCCAGCACCGAGCGGCTGGCCAGCCTGCGCAGGGAGCTCCAGGAGGCCCGCAACCAGCGTGACGCCATGCAGGCCCAGTACGAATCGGAGAAGGAGTCCATCAAGGGCGTCCAGGAGCTGCGCGGGCAGATCGAGCAGGTGCGCCGGGATATCGAGAAGGCCGAACGGGAGTACGACCTGAACCGTGCGGCCGAGCTGCAGCACGGCACGCTGCCCCAGCTGCAGCGGCAGCTGAAGGAGCAGGAGGCGGCGCTGAAGGAGCGCATCTCCGGCCAGTCGCTGCTCCGCGAGGAGGTCACCGAGGACGAGATCGCCCGGATCATCAGCCGCTGGACGGGGATCCCCGTGGCGCGGCTCATGGAGGGCGAGCGGGAGAAGCTCCTCCGCCTGGACGACGTGCTCCACGAGCGTGTGGTGGGCCAGGACGAGGCGGTGCAGGCCGTGGCCAACGCCGTTCTGCGGGCCCGGTCGGGGATCAAGGACCCCCGGCGGCCCACGGGTTCCTTCATCTTCCTGGGGCCCACCGGCGTGGGCAAGACCGAGCTGGCCCGCTCGCTGGCCCGGGCGCTCTTCGACAGCGAGGACAACATGGTGCGCATCGACATGTCGGAGTACATGGAGAAGTTCTCCGTCTCCCGGCTCATCGGCGCCCCGCCGGGCTACGTGGGCTACGAGGAGGGCGGCCAGCTGACCGAAGCGGTCCGCCGCCGGCCATACAGCGTGATCCTCTTCGACGAGATCGAGAAGGCCCACCAGGATGTCTTCAACATCCTGCTCCAGGTGCTGGACGACGGCCGGATCACCGACAGCCAGGGCCGCACGGTGGACTTCAAGAACACGGTGATCATCATGACCAGCAACCTCGGCGCCGACCATCTGATGGAGGGCATCACCGGCGACGGCGAGATCACCGACAGGGCACGGAACGCCGTGCAGAGCGAGCTGCGCCGGGCCTTCCGTCCGGAGTTTCTCAACCGGGTGGACGATATCGTGCTCTTCAAGCCGCTGCGGCTGGAGGAGATCGAGCGGATCATCGATCTGCTGGTGGAGACGTTGCGGGAGCGGCTGGCCGAGCAGCGGATGAGTCTGGAGATCACCCCCGGGGCGCTGGCCCATATCGCCAGGGAGGGCTACGACCCCGTCTACGGCGCGCGGCCGCTGAAGCGCTTCCTCTCCCGGCATGTGGAGACGGCCATCGCCCGGCGGCTCATCGCCGGCGACGTGCTGGAGGGCGCCACCTTCACCATCGACGTGGAAGAGGGCAAGCTGCGGATCGGCTGCGAGAACCCCCGCGAGGAGAGCGCCGGGGAGGACGAAGATGGGGTCATCAACGGCGAGATCGTCGGATAGGGTTCCCGGGAAAGGACCTCTCCGACGCTGATGCAACACTGCAACGCGGCGGCGGGTATCCGCGGGAAACGGCGGGTCCCGCCGCCGCTATTTTTGGGAAGCCTCGGCGCTCCGCGGCAGGGGGCCGTTGAGGCGCTGTTCCGCCACGGCGCCGCCGATACCGGCGTTGAGACAGAGGTCGTGGAGGATGTGCCATGCCGCCGGGGTGTCCCAGGGGCGGGCGGCAAAGAGGAGCAGCTCGATCTCCGGCCAGCTCGGCTGGTACCACTGCAGGCTCCCGAGCAGCGCCTCCCTGACGGCGGGGTCGCTCTCCTCGCGGAAGCGGTGGAGGAGAAGACGTCGCGTCCTGCGGCCGGGCAGACTGCGCAGGGCCCGGGCGGCCGAGGCGCGGATGTTGCTGTCGGAAACGAAGAGATGGGAGGCGATGTCGGGGGCGAATCGTTGGAGCTCGGCGTTGCCCATGGCCTCCAGCAGAACGGCGGTCAGCTTCGGGTCGCCGGAGGCGTGCAGTTTCCGCCGCAACAGCCGGCTGATGGTTGTCTCCCCGGGCTGCCTGCCTGCCTGGATGCCCAGGGCGATGAGGGCGGCGTTGGACTCCTTGAGGTCCTCCGGGGTGCCCCGCGTTCCGGCGATCTTCCAGAGTGCTCCCACCGTGTTGCTGGAGAGGCTGTCGGCACGTCCCAGGGCGATGACGGCCCGCACCCGGTTGTCCACCGGTTGACCGGTGTCCCTCGCCAGGGTGACCAGGGCGGCTTCGGCTTCTCGGGTGCCGCTGGCCTGCAGGGCGCGGATCAGCAGGGAGGCGGTGCTGCGGTTGTGGGGGTGGTTCCCGATATAGCCGGGCACCGCCGCCGCTTCCCCGGGGTGTTCCGCCAGGTAGCGGCTCAGGTCCTGGAGACTGCGGGGCTCTCCGGTTTCCATCGGCTCGGGGATGTGTGCCGAGAGAGATCCCCGAATGTCTTCCGCTTCACCTCTGTTGACGGGGCGCTTTCCGGAGGGATCCCGGGGTGCCGGTTCCCACGGGGCGGGCAGGTCCCTTCCGAGGGCCGCAGCGGGGAGCCGGGCAAGGGAGCATGCTTTGGTGAGGCGGAGCAGCGGGGTTTCGGTGTCGCCCACGAGGAGCTCCTCTCTGGAGTGCAGGCCTTCCAGCCACTGCGCCCCGAGCTCCGCCTCCAGTCGGGCGGCGGCCACGGTCAGAGGCAGCGCACCGAGGCGGCTCCGCCGGTAGGCGGTCTTGGTGCGCAGGATGTCGCCGCCCAGTGTCATGGCGTATTCGGCCCGGAAGATCCCGGCGCTGTCCTTCTGGGTGTGCTCCCATCGGCCGGCGCCGTCGCCGGGGAGGACCACCTCGCAGGAGCGGAGCAGCTCCCGCAGGATGGCCCGTTCCGTCCGAAGCATCGAGTCGGGGAAGGAGAGATGCCGGATCGCCCCGCTGGGCCGATAGGTGGCCCGGAAGGGCGCGGCCAGGCGGCGGGCCGTTTCGGGGTGCGGGCGACCGTCGATCCTGCAGTGGGCGGTATCGAAGCGCAGCCCCATCTCCACGGCCAGGGGGGTGGCCTTCAGGGGGTGGAGCTCCAGCGTTCCCTGCAGCTCCAGTTCGGGAATGGGCGTGCTGCCGGGCAGATTCATCTGCAGCTGCCGCGTGAGCCGGCAGCGGTACGCCAGAGGGTTTCCGCGCCGCCAGGCGAACTCCTCCGGAGAGGGCGGCGGGCTGTCGGTGGCGATGCTCCCTTTGAGGATGACGAGCACGGCGGCAACGCACAGGACAAACGCGGCGGCCGCGAGGGGCCTCTGTTTCCCCAGCTTTCGCATGTACCGGTCAGCTCCCTTTTGATTCCTCCTGTTCCAGCACCTCCATGGTGGCGTTGTAGGCCGCTTCCAGCTTCCGGAGTGCCCTTTCCATGGTCTCTGCGGCCGCCTTCTCCTCCGCCAGTTTCATGAGGGTGACGGCTTCGCGGTACATCCGGTCGGCGTTGACGTTGGCGCTGCTGCCTTTCAATGTGTGGGCGTAGTAGTAGGCGCCCTGGTGGTCGCCGGCTTCCACGCTCTTGCGGAGGTCGGCCATGAGCGAGCCCGTCTGTTCGGTGTAGAGCTCCAGCATCTCCCGGGCGAGCTCCACGTCGCCGGTGCGCCGGTGCAGGGTGTCCAGGTCCAGGAGGGGGTGTGTTTCGTCCTGCTCCGGGGCGTCCTCCGGTGGGGCGTCCGGGTTCTTCCCGCCCGGCTGCTCCGGGAGATAGCGGGCCAGCACCGCCTCCATCTGCTCCGACTGGAAGGGTTTGACGAGCACCGCATCCATGCCGGCCTCGTAGAAGTTCTGCCTGTGGCTCTCCAGGGCGTCGGCGGTGATGGCGATGACGGGGGTGTGGACACCGGTCTCTTCCTCCTCCCGGCGGAGTTGCCGGGTCACGGCGAGACCGTCCATGTTCGGCAGGTGGACATCCACGAAGGCCAGGGAGATCCCGCCTCTGCGGAGCTCCTGCAGCGCCGTTTCCCCGTCCTCGCACTGCACCAGCTCGAAGTGCAGCCGGTGGAGCATCTTGCCGATGAACTTCATGTTCACCCTGTCGTCCTCCGCCACAAGCAGACGGTGGCCGCTCCCGTCCAGACGGGGGCGCGCTGTTTCGGCCGCTGCCTGCTGCTTCTGCGGGCGGCCGAGGAGGGTGGCGCACCGTTCCATGACCTCGCCGGGCGTGAAGGGCTTGGAGACCAGCTCGCAGGCGGCGAGGGCGGCGCAGCGTTCGTAGCCTTCCATGCGTTTCCTGGCGGGGACCGCCAGCAGGATGGGGAGCTCATGCCCGGCGGCCCGGCGGAGCGCCGTCTCCGCGGCGGTGCTGTCCGCTCCCTCCCGGTCCTGCTCGATCACCGCCATGCCGATCCGGCGGTCCTCCGCTGCGGTGCGGAGCATCTCCTCCCCGGATTCCGCGATGACCACCTCCGCCCCCATGTGCCGGAGCTGTCGCTCCAGGATGCGGCGCAGGGTGTCCCCCCGGGTGCCGAGGAGACAGCGGATCCCCTCGGGCAGCGTCCCCCGGGGGACCAGAGGGTGGCTGTCCTCCACGGTTACCCCGGCGGTGACGGTGAAGGTGCTGCCTTCGCCCGGTGTGCTGTCCACCTGGATGTCGCCGCCCATCATCCTGGCCAGTTTGCGGGAGATGGCCAGCCCCAGGCCGCTGCCGCGGTGCTCACGGGCGTAGCTGTCGTCGGCCTGGGAGAAGGCGTCGAAGATGGCTTCCGTTTTCTCCTGGGGGATCCCCGGCCCCGTGTCCCTGACGGTGAGGGTGAGCTGTGCCTCCTCGGCTTCGGTCTGGTCGATCCGGGCGCCGATCAGGATCTCCCCTGTATCGGTGAACTTCACGGCGTTGCCGATGAGGTTCAGAAGGATCTGCCGCAGCCGCAGGGGGTCGCCCCCGAGCTGCCGCGGGAGGGAAGGGTCGATGTCGCAGAGGAGCTCGATGTCTCTGTAGCTGCTCTGGGGGGCGAAGAGGCGGGCCGCGTCCCCCACCAGCTCCCCGGGGTTGAAGCCGCGCTGCGCCATCTCCATGCGGCCCGATTCGATCTTGGAGAAGTCCAGCACATCGTTGATGATCTCCAGCAGCGTGTGGGCGGAGTTCTGCAGATCCGCCAGGTACTCCTGCTGGGCCGGCGAGAGCTCCGTCTCCAGGGCCAGCTCGGCCATGCCGATGATGCCGCTCAGGGGGGTGCGGATCTCGTGGCTCATGTTGGCCACGAACTGGCTTTTGGCCCTGTTGGCCGCTTCGGCCGCGTCCCGGGAGTCCCGCAGTGCCTGCTCCGCCGCCTTCTGCCGGGAGACGTCGCGGACCACGCCGGTGACCCTTATGGGTTCGCCCAGGGCGTTGCGGGCGGTGATCTCGCCGATGTCGTAGAGCCAGGCGTAGCCGCCGTCGGCGTTCCGGATACGGTAGGTGGTCTCGTACCGCGGGACCTTCCCCTCCAGGTGGTCCCGCATGCTCTGCATGACCCTCTCGTAGTCCCCGGGGTGGATCAGTCCGGTGAAGTGGGTGTAGTGGGTGAAGTCGTCGGGGTCGTAGCCCAGCATCTCCGCCTTCCGCCGGTTGGCGTTGACGCTCCCGTCGGGCACGTGCATCTCCCACCAGGCGATGTTGCCGGCCCGCATGGCGCCCTCCAGACGGTTTCTGTAGGTGGCCAGTTCGTCTTCCAGGGTCTTGGTTCTGGAGCTGTCCAGCAGACCCACCGTCACCATCTCCGGCGGCATGGGTCTGGAGGTGACCTCCAGCTGTCGTCCCGAGGCGGTGCAGAAGAAGGAGCTGGAGAAGGAGCACTCCTCCTCCAGCGTTCGCGCCAGCAGAGTCGGCCAGTCCAGCTCTCTGGGCAGCCCCTCCGGCGAGAGCCCCCGGTCCGGGCCGCCGGGGAGATTGAGCAGCGACTGGAAGCCGGCGTTGGCCTCCACCAGGAGGAATCCCCCGGTCTCCTCCCGGGTGAAGATCGCGGCGGCGTGGGGAACGGCATGGAAGAAACGCTCGAAGCGGTTGGACTCTGCGCTCATGGTATCTTCTCCCTAACGGAAATGCAGCAGTGCTGTCATAGCTCCCGGTTCTCTCTGGCAGAAAGTATAGCATTATTTCCACGAGGCTAACAGCGATGTGTGCTGTGGTATACTTGCCCTTTCACGGCGGACCGGCGATGTGGCCATGGCCACCGGCGTTCTGCTATGCTATTGTTATGGGAGACAAGGCGGCGGCAGAGATGGACGCGCCGTCAATGGTGGTGTGATCCGGGATTCCGGTTGTGCGGCTCTTCCCGGACCGGATAGACGGGACACTGTAGAGCGGAACCTGGTATCCTGCTCCCCGTGGGAAGAACCCCTGCGTTGCGAAGTACAGGAACCAGAGTCAAAGGGGGATTTGTCAACATGGAGGACCACGTTCTGCGGCTTGGGGCGTACAGGCCCCGGTACCCGCTGATCCAGGGGGGCATGGGGGTTCTCGTTTCCGGGCCGAAGCTGGCGGGGGCCGTGGCGCGGGCCGGCGCGGTGGGGACCATCGCTTCGGTGGGCGTCGCCGCCAACCATTCCGGGTATGACGGGACGAACTATTTCGAGGCGAACCAGAAGGCGCTGAAGGAGTGTCTGGAGGAAGCCCGCGGGGTCGCCCCCGAGGGCGTGCTGGCGGTCAACTGCATGGCCGCCCTGACGGATTACGAACTCCACGTGCGGGCCGCCTGCGAGGGCGGCGCCGACGTGATCATCTCCGGGGCCGGACTGCCCATGAAGCTCCCCGAGTTCGCCGCGGACTACCCCGATGTGGCGCTGGTGCCCATTGTCAGCTCGCTCAAGGCGGCCACGCTGATCCTGCGCCGCTGGAAGAAGCACTACGACCGCCGGCCCGACGCCTTTGTCGTGGAGACGCCCCTCTATGCCGGGGGGCATCTCGGCGCCCGGGACGAGGAGCAGGCCGTAGATCCCTCCCTCTCTCTGGAGGAGGTGGTGCCTGCGCTGACGGCCTATCTGGCCGAAAACGGACTGGATGTGCCTGTGGTGGCCGCCGGGGGGATCTGGGACCGGAAGGATATCGACCACGCCTTCAGCCTCGGGGCTCAGGGCGTGCAGATGGGCACCCGCTTCGCCGCCACCGAGGAGGGCGACGCCGCGCTGCGCTTCAAACAGGCCTATGTGGATGCCGGGCCGGAAGACGTGGTGCTCATCCAGAGTCCGGCGGGGCTGCCTGGCAGGGCGATCCGTTCGCCCATGGTGGACGCCTACCTCAGGGGGTCCGTCAAGAGCAAGCCATGCTTCGCCAACTGCCTGACCCACTGCCGCTACAAGAAAGAACGGGAGACCTTCTGCATCGCCCAGGCGCTGATCGACGCCTACCGGGGCGACTGGGAGAACGGCCTGTTTTTCTGCGGCACCAATGTGACCAGGGTCCACAGGATCGAGCGGGTGGACGACATCATCGCCGAGCTCTTCCCGGACTCCTGAGGGGGGAGCCCGGCGGAACGGAGAGCGGGGAACCGGCGCCTAGGCTCCGGTTCCCCGCTTTTCCTGTGCCCGGCTGTCGGCGATGGGCTTCCAGAGCAGCAGATAGACCGGCAGCGCCGTGGCGGCGATGACGGTGGCGAGGATGCGGAAGGCCACGCTCGGTCCCGCCCAGGTCGCCAGGTAGCCGGTGACCACCGGCGAAAGGAAGAAGCTCCCGGCCATGCAGAACCAGACCAGCGAGGTCACCTTGGGGCGCAGCCGGGGCGGGGCCACGTCGCCGATGAGCGCCAGATTCAGCGGGAAGCCGAAGCCCATGGCGATGCCGAAGAGCACCCCCCAGACGCCGAAGGCCAGGTTGCTGTCGGCGAAGGTGGCGCCCATGAGGGTCAGCGAGGTGCAGGCGAAGGCCAGCGGCGGCAGCCGCAGCCGTGGGAGCCTGTCCATGAGCTTGAAGCCCAGCATCCGGATGGCCACGGCCATCCCGGCGTTGCCGGAGATGAAAAACGACGCCATCAGCCCCCGCTCCATGGCCAGCGAGGCGATGGAGACCACCGAGGCGTCGATGAAGGCGAAGAGCACCACCGTCAGAAAGAGCACCCGCACCGGTCGGTGGGTGAAGACCTCCCGGTAGGTGCCCCAGTCCCGCTTTCCGCCGCCCTGTTCCATCGGAGGAGGCTGGAGCGAGAAGGCCAGCACCAGGCAGGCCAGCGCCGCGACGGTGGGCAGCCAGATGTAGAGCTGGGGGTGGCCGTGGTGCAGGATCCACTCCGCCACCGGCACGATGGTCACCAATGGGGCGATGTTGCCCGCGGAGATGAAGGTGAAGGCCGACCCCCGGGTCTCATCGGGGATCACCAGGGTCTGGTAGGTGGTGAGCCCCACCACGTAGAGGCTGGAGCCGAATCCGGTGAGCGCCCGCCAGACGAGGATGGCCGCCACGTTGTTCCCCGCAAGCGCCACGCCGGCGCTGCCGGCCGCACAGATCAGCGCCGCCGTCACCAGGGTGGGGCGGAAGTCGAAACGCTCCACCACCCAGGCGCCGAAGGGCCTGGTGAGGGTGGAGGTGGCGAAGTACATCCCCAGTATCCAGCCGATGGTATCCGCCGCGGTGACCCCGTGCTGTACGAGGTAGGGCGCCAAGAGAAAGTAGATGTTGCCGAAGCACATGATCCCGTAGGTGGCCCCGGTGATCCTGGCGATGGTCTTCCGCATCGGTGGTTTTGCTCCTTTCCGGCCTGCCGGCCCTCTGGGTTTCCATGCTGTCCCCCGACAGAGTGGAACGGTTCCCGCTGCGGGAACCGTTCCACTCCATTCTATGGGCTGTCCCCGACGGCGAGGAGGTTGCTAGTCGTCGTCACCCCCGTCGTCGTCGTCATCATCATCGTCTTCGTCGTCGCGGTCGTCCTTGTCGCGATCGTCGTCCCGCGCCGAGCCGCCGCGGCCGCCCCGTCGCTTCTTCCCCTTGCCGGCCAGCAGTACCACCAGCGCCACGATGGCCATCAGTCCCAGGCCCTGTCCCGACTGGGGGTCCACATCGATCTGCGGCAGAAGGAGCCACGCCGCCGCCACCGCCAGCACTGCAAGAATCAGTCGGATCATCCGGCACCACCCTCTCCTCGTGGAGTGTATTGCATTCAATGCCAGGAGTATACCACAGTAGAGGGGGAGAAGGGGATGCCGACCCTTCTTTGCGTTCCGGGGAGTAGTCCCTTCCGCCGCCGGGCGTGTAAAATAGAAGACAGAAACAGGACGACAGCAGGGAGGGATGTGTCATGAGTGGGAAGCGGCTCTTTGTTTCCGGCGCCACCGGAAACGTGGGGAAACACCTGGTGCGCACCATCGCCGCCGACGAGAAGACCGAGCTGGTGGGCGGCTTCTGCGCCGAGTACGATCTGGATCTGGGTGACGCGGCGGGCATCGGGACGCTGGGAATCAAGGGGGTCCAGGATCTGGAAGAGGGCCTGCGGGAGACGGCCCCCGATATGGTGATCGACTTCACCTCCGCCAATATCGTGATGGACAATCTCAAGGTCTACGCCGCCCGGGGCGTGGACGCCGTGATCGGCACCACAGGCTTCGACGCGGAGATGATGGAGCAGGCCTGCACCATGGCCGGCGACGCCGATGTCCGCTGGGCCATCATCTCCAACTTCGGCCCCGGGATCAACCTGGTGCTGGAGTTCCTCCACAAGGCGCGGCAGTACTACCCCTACGTGAGCGTGGTGGACCGCCACCCGGCCCGGATGGCCAACGCCCCCAGCGGGACCGCCGTCAGCCTGGCCCAGGCGGCCGCGCCGGACACCCCGGGGGAACACCGCAGCTCCGAGGTGCTGCCCGGTGTCCTGGGCGCCACGGAACAGGGCGTGCAGATCCTGGCCCAGCGGCTGCCCTACCCCGGCCCCTACTCGGAGCACGAGATCACCCTGGCCCGGGAGGACGAGACGATCCGCATCAACGTGCAGGACTTCTCCAGCGCCGTCTACATGGACGGCGTGATGGAGGCCGTGGCCAAGCTCCCCGGGTTCCCCGGGGGGACCGTGGTCACCTCGCTGGACGAGCTGGATCGCTCCTGACCGGCTTACTGGGCGGCGGGAGCATACTTCACTGTAAGGAGGCTATCCATCTCCAATGAAAGAGAACAGACTCACCATAGCCTTTGAAAGCGGTCAGCTGACCTACAGCGACTACGACGTGGATCTCTACAACACGGGTATCACCCAGGTCCTCAGCGTGGCCGCCGCCAGGGGGCACGAGATCTACCACTTCCGTATGGAGGATCTCTACTGGCACGGCGAGGAGCCCTTCGCCAGGGCCTCGGTGCTGGAGCTTCCTCCGGGGTGGGACGGCGAGCCCGTCACGGCCCACCAGTTTGTGACCAAGGTGGACGAACGGCCTCTGCATCTGGCCGATGTGGACATCTGCTTCGCCCGGGGCGACGACATCCGCAATCTCGAGGAGACGCCGAATATCGACATCCTGCGGACGCTGGACGGCCGGGGGGCGCTCTTCGAGAGCCTCAACGCCACCCTGGTCTCCACCGACAAGTACGAGCTGGTCAAACGGGTGCCCGAGGTGCCCCAGCCGGTCACCTTCGCCGCTTCCGCCATGGAGGAGGCGCTGGAGGCCCTGGAGCGGCTGCCGCGGGAGCACGACTACTTCATCATCAAGGACCGCTACGGCTACGGCTGCGGTCTGCAGGTCCACCGGGTGAGCTTCGACGACCCCGAGCTGGAAGAGGTGCTCCACATGTACCTCTCCATGTACGGCCGTATCCTGCTGCAGGAGTTCTGTCCGGAGGTCAGAAACGGCGACCTGGTGGTCACCTTCTTCGACGGCGATCTCATCGCCCCCATGTTGCGGGAGCCCGCCTACGGCGAGTGGAAGACCAACATGTCCTTCGGCTGCAACCAGATCCTCCACGTGCTCACCAACGAGCAGGAGAGCATCGCCCGGAGCGTCATCGAGGCCTTCCCGGAGCTGCGCTACGCCTCGGTGGACATGCTCACCACCGGCAAGGTCATCGAGATCAACGCCTTCCCCGGCGGCATCGGCCTCTACGATATCTACGGCATCTCCGTGGGCGCCATCATCATGGACAGGATCGAGTCGGAGCTCCTCCAGCTGGCGCCGCCCAGGACGGAGATCGCCGCCTCGGTGGTGGAGCAGCCCGTCACCCACTGGAGCAATGTCTACGAGTACTTCGAGCAGTTCGACGAGCGTCTCCCCGTGGTGGATGTCTTCGGCGACGAGACCTACGAGCTGGCCATCCGCGATCTGGTGGAGTTCACGCCCCGGTCCAACGACTACATCCTCTCCATCCCCCACTCGGGTGTGCTGGTGCCGGAGCGCTTCGCCGACCGCTTCGACCTGGGCCCCGGATGCCTCAAGGAGATCGACATGCTCAGCGACGTGCTCTACGAGGGGCTCGACGGCCTGCAGCTCATCTCCCGGCTGGCTCCTTTCTTAGTGGACATGAACCGCAGCCGCGACGGGCTGGACGACGAGAACCTCCCCTTCCATCTCAAGAACTCCGCCACGGAGTACTACAACATCGAGAACGAACTGCTCCTCCAGCGTCCCTATACGCCCGAGGAGCGGGCCAGGGTGATCCGCTACTACGATCTCTACCACAACATCCTGCGCTTTCTCATCGACAACATGATCTCCGAGCGCGGCTACGCCCTGATTCTGGACGCCCACTCCATGTCCTCCGTGGGCTGGGGCCGGGTCTACGACGAGGGCGAGGAACGGAGCAACTTCGTGGTGGGCACCCTGGACGACCGCTCCGCCGACGCCGAGATCATCCACTCCTTCTACAGCGGTCTGGAGAACGCCGCCATGACCCACGATATCGGGCTCACCACCGCCAAGAACGAGCCCTACTCCGGCGGATTCATCACCAGGATGCACAACAACCCCGCCGGCAATGTCCACGTGATCCAGCTGGAGGTCACCATGGACACCTACATGTACGAACCGGACGAGGCGAACCGCAACAAGCGCTACGCCCTCAAACAGCCGCGGCTCAAGATGGTGCGGGACATCATCACCCACGCCATCGAGTCGGCCGGGATGGCCGCCAGAAGCCTCTACTCCTGAAGCGACAGCGATGCGCCGCCCGGCAGGGGCGGCGCATCTGGTACAATGGCCTGCATACACTGTATTGCACAGGGGGTGACGCTGTGGGCGGTACGACAGAACAGGTCCGCGCGGCGGTGGTGCAGGCCGCGCCGGTGCTCTTCGACCGCGAAGGGACCCTGCGGAAGGCGCTGGACCTCTGCGGCGCGGCGGCGCAGGGGGCGAAGATCGTGGTCTTCCCGGAGAGCTATATCCCCGCCTATCCGCGGGGGCTTGCCTTCGGGACGGTGATCGGGAGCCGCTCCATGCCCGGCAGACGGGATTTCGGCCGCTATTTCGAGAATGCCGTGGAGGTGCCCGGCAGAACCACGGAGGCCCTCGGCGCGGCGGCCCGGGACTACGGTGTCTTTCTGGTGATGGGCGTGACGGAGCGGGCCGGGGGGACGCTCTACTGTACGACGCTCTACTTCGGTCCCGACGGGAGCTTGCTGGGCACCCACCGGAAGCTCAAGCCCACGGGATCGGAGCGCATCGTCTGGGGCGAGGGCGACGGCAGTACGCTGACGGTGGTGGAGACCCCCTACGGCAGGCTCGGCGGCCTGACCTGCTGGGAGAACTACATGCCCCTGGCCAGGGCCGCCATCTACGGCAAGGGGGTGTCGCTCTACGTGGCGCCCACGGCGGACTCCCGGGAGAGCTGGCAGGCCACCATCCGGCATATCGCCATGGAGGGGCGCACCTTCGTCCTCTCCTGCAACCAGTTCGTCACCAGGTCCATGTACCCCGACGATCTGGAGTGCGCGGCGGAGCTGGAGACACAGCCGGAGGAGATCTGTCCCGGCGGGAGCGCCGTTCTGGATCCCCTGGGGGACACCCTCGCCGGCCCGGTCTACGGGAGGGAGGAGATCCTCTACGCCGATCTCGATCCCGGTCTCCTCGCCAGGAGCCGCTTTGACTTCGATGTGAACGGCCACTACGCCCGGCCCGATGTCTTCCGTCTCCATGTGGACCAGCGGCCCCGGTCCGGGGTGACCTACCGGGGAGCCGAGGGGTAGCGGCATGTCCTGGGATCGCGAGGAATTCCGCAGGGGGTTCAGGAGTGTGCTGCCCTTTGTGTTCGGCGTCTTCCCCTTCGCCGTGGTGGCCGGCGTGGCCGCCATCGAAACGGGGCTGAACGTGGTGCAGGCCGTGGGGATGTCGATGATCGTCTTCGCCGGGGCCTCCCAGCTTGCGGTGCTGCAGCTGCTGCAGGACGGGGCGCCCTTTGTGATCATCCTGGCCACGGGGCTGATCGTCAATCTGCGGTTCATGATGTACAGCGCGTCCATCGCGTCCCTTCTGGACACGAGGACGCCCTGGACGCGCCCCCTGCTGGCCTATATGCTCATCGACCAGCCCTACGCGATGACGCTGGCCCGGGCGCGGGAGGACGGCGACGGCGACTACACCTGCTTCTTTCTCGGCGCCGGGGTCTTCCTCTGGGGGGTCTGGGAGGCGGGTTCGCTTCTGGGCGCTCTGCTGGGGGACATCATCCCCCCGTCGCTCTCCCTGGGCTTCGCCGTGCCGCTGACCTTCACGGCGCTTTTGATCCCCAACCTCAAGGCGCGCTCCGACGTGGCGGCCGCCGTGGCCGGCGGCCTTGCGGCGGCAATCTTCGTGCCCATTGTCCCGCTGCGGGCGGGGCTGATCCTGGCGATCTTCACGGGGATCTTCGTCGGCGTTGTCGCGGGTCCGCGGCTGGACCGGAGGGGTGAGGCGCCGGAATGACCCTGCTGGTATGGGGTATCATCATTGTTCTGGGGCTCGGAACGTTTCTGCTCAAGGGGAGTTTCCTCTTCAGGGGAAGAGGGGGGACGCTGCCGCCGCTGGTCCGGCGGATGCTCCGCTACGTGCCCTCGGCGGCCATCGCGGCCATCATCGCCCCCGCCGTGGTCTATGCGCCGGACGGGGCGCTCTTCGAGCTTTCGGGGACGCGGATCGCGGCCGTCTCGGTGGCCTTCCTGACGGCCTGGAAGACCAGGAACATCGGGCTCACGCTGGTTGTGGGGATGAGCGTTCTGTGGGCGGTCTCCTGTCTGGGATAGGATACCGAGGAAGAGCGAAGAGAGGAGAGAGTGCGATGGAGGAGAGATCGACGCTTGTTGTCATCTGGAGCAGCGACAACCGGGAGGTCTGGGACGAGCTGGTTTTCATGTACACCCTGAACTCCGCGGTGAGAGGATGGTGGGACCGTGTGGTCCTGGTGATCTGGGGGCCTTCGGCGAAGCTCGCCGGCGCCGACGGGGGGATCGCCGACAACCTCCGCGACGCCGCGGCGAAGGGCGTGGAGCTGACGGCCTGCAAGGCCTGCGCCGACCACTACGGGGTTTCCGGGAGGCTGGAGGAGCTGGGCGTGGACGTGCGCTACATGGGCGAGCCGCTGACGGCGTTTCTCAAGTCCGGCGCCAGTGTGCTCACCTTCTAGGGTAGAAACGGGGTGTTCCGCCGCGGCCTGCCGGCAGGCCGCGGCGCTGTGCTCCCTCTGGAGCCCCCGATGAGCGGTCCCCGCTATGTGTCTTCCTGTTCCCCGAGCTCCTCTTCCAGCCGGGAGACCGTCTCCCGCTCCCTGGCGGGGAGCTGTTGCAGGATGGAGCGCCGCACCTCCTTTGCGAAGGCCATCCTGGATTCGATATTCGACGCGCCCTGCCTTCCCTTCCGCTTTTTCCTGAAGTCCGTCCAGCTCATCCGCTTGCCGTTTTCCAGCACGTCGATGTCGGCCAGGCGCTTCCCCTGGTCGTCGAACTCCAGGCCCAGGCAGATGCGTTTCAGCTCGCCCTGGGAGTGGGGTGTGTAGAGCCGTACCTTGTAGACCGGGACGCTCATGAGGACCATGGCCTGGTCTTTGCCCCAGCCTTCCTCCACGATGACGCCCAGTTCCAGCCCGCGGATCACGCAGACCAGCCGCCGGTAGTGGAGGAAATAACGCTCGTAGATGTCGTAGATCCGGATCTCCGCGTTGGTCCATTTCTGCCCCTGCAGCGAGGTGTTGAGGAACTCGATGTCCCGGCTGCGGAGCTCGGCGAGGAGCTCCTTCTGGTCGCGGTCGATCAGCAGACCCTCGGAGTGGAGCTCCTCCACGGTGATGCTCCGGTTCAGGGGTGTCTTGGTGAAAAAGACGGCTGTAGAGGGCAAAACGGCGCAGCCCATGAAGAACCCGGGCGTGATGGAGGCGGCGTCGTATTCCTTCCGGAGCTGGTCGACCACCGGTTCCATCTTGCCCATCAGCCGGACCAGGATCATCCCCGGCGAGGGGCAGATGTTGGAGATGCAGTCGGTGACGCCTTCCCGGATCATGGTGATGAGCGTCTCCTCCAGGGGGGCCCGGACCAGGATGATGTGTTCGTATCGCCCCATTCCATGGCCGACGAAAAAGAGCATGTCCTCCTCGCCGAAGGCGCTGTCGCCCTCCAGCTCCGGCGAGAAACGGGCCGCCCGGGCGTGTTCGATGAGAAAGGCCTCCAGACGCTCCCGGTCGGTACATTCCACGTAGAGCATCCTCGGTCCGCCGCGCACCAGTGAGAACATCCCGCATCCCTCCCTTCGTCTTCCTCCAGTGATCTCACCCGCCCACAGGCCTGTCAGAAGCGGAAGCTGCGTTTGAGCATCCGCTGGTCATCGGTGCCCACGGGGTAGGAGAGATAGCTGATGTGTCCGCTGTCCGTGTCGATGACGTGGATATGCTCCAGACCGTTGAGGAGCACACGGTCAGTATAGACCCTGCTGGGCAGATCGTCACTGTGGCCGTAGAGGTTGAACTCCCCTTCGCGGCCCAGGATATCCTCGCTGTAGTGGGCCACGCGGAGCCGGCGGCCGCCCAGAAGCAGGTCCGCAGGTTCCGTCAGGATGGTGCTGCGCCGGGCGAGGTGGCGGACGGTCGCGGCGTTGTCGTGGTTGCCCATCACCAGGAAGACCCCGGCGCGGGAGTCCTCCAGGATGGCCAGCAGCTTGCGTACCCTCGGGGTGTAGTCCTCGATACAGTGGGGGTGGAGCTCCAGCTTCACCTCGTCCACCAGATCGCCGGTGTGGACGATCCACGCCGGCTGGATGGCGCGGATGATTCGTTTGAGGGCGCGGAATGTTGTCGAGGGTGTGTCGGAGATGTGGAGGAGCAGACCCGGCCGGGGTTCGATCCGCCGGTAGGGCTGGAGCCGCTCCAGCAGGCCTCGGAAGAGCCGGGGGAGCACCGGGTCAGGCTCCGATCCAGAGATAGCGGACGAGCAGATAGAGGCTCGAAAGGGAGAGCGAGATCAGCACGGTGCGCATGCCCAGCTGGGCGAAGTGCCGGAAGGAGATGGGAAATCCCGAGCGCTCGGCGATGTCGGCCACCACCACGTTGGCCGCGGCGCCGAGGAAGGTGCCGTTGCCGCCCAGGCAGGCCCCGAGCGCCAGCGCCCAGTAGAGGGGGGGCGTCGCCATGTCCAGGGTCTGCGCCAGTTCCTGCACCACATGGACGAAGGTGGCCGTGAAGGCGATGTTGTTGACCACCGTGCAGGTGAGCCCGGACATCCAGAGGACCACCAGGATCGCCAGCAGCGGCTTGCCGAGGACCATATGGGCCAGGAGCTGGGCCACCAGCGAGATGATCCCCGTCTCCTTGAGCGCCCCCACCAGGATAAAGAGCGCCGCAAAGAAGACCAGCGTGGGCCACTCTACGTCCTGATGGATCACCTCCCGCCCCTCCAGGCCGCTGACGGAGAGCAGCAGCGAGGCCCCCAGCAGGGCGATCACCGCCGGTTCCAGGTGGAAGATGTGGTGGACGGTGAAGGCGGCGAGCACCAGCAGCATGGCCGTCCCCGTCTTTTTGAGCAGCAGGGCGTCGGTGACCGTCCGCTGTTCGTCCACGTGGAGGACGCGCTCGAAATGGTCCCGGGGGATCGCCAGCTGGCTTCGGAAATGGAAGGCCAGGTAGAGCAGCGCCACGGTGAGGATGATGACCACCGGCGGGCCGAGGTTGACGATGAAGTCCAGAAAGGAGAGGTCGCCGTAGGAGCCGATGATGATGTTCGGCGGGTCGCCGATCAGTGTGGCCGTGCCGCCGATGTTGGAGGCCAGGGTGACGGGGATCAGCAGCGGGACGGGGTCGATCTCCATGAGGTCCGCCAGGGAGATGATGATGGGGCAGATCAGGAGCACCGTGGTGACGTTGTCGAGGAAGGCCGAGAGCACCGCCGTCACCGCCGAGAGGGCGGCCATGGTGATCAGGCCGTTGCCCCGGGTCAGTTTCATGGTCCTGATGGCCACATACTGGAAGACCCCGGTGCGGGAGAGGATGCCCACCATGATCATCATGCCCAGCAGCAGCCCGATGGTGTTGAAGTCGATAAACCGGACGGCCTCCGGCGCGGGCAGGATATGGAAGGCCATGAGCAGAGAACAGCCGAGGAGGGCGGCGAGACTGCGGGCGACCTTTCCGGAGGCGATCAGCCAGAGCGATCCAAGAAAGATACCGAGGGCGAACCAGGCCTGTGTCGTCATAGTGTGTTTTCCTCCGGGGTAGGGATACAGCTGACAGGGTACACCTCCCTGGAGCTCCCTGCAAGGAGATGATGCGCGCTGCCGACCCTAGGCGTTCCTGGATTTCTCCCTGGAGACCTGCAGATACTCCATGAGCCCCTCCATTTTGAGCGGTTCGTTGCCGCTGTAGTAGTGGATGCCGATCTCCAGTGCCGGTTCCAGCGCCAGAAGATGCTGTTTCTTCTGGATCACCTGGCCGAAGAGGCCACGGAGGTGCTTGGCGAAGCTCTTTGCGCCGTTCTGGCTGGTTTCCAGCAGGAAGAACAGGATGGTGTCGTTGGAGAGGCGGAAGGTCAGATCGGTGTCCCGCAGCTCCGCCAGCAGAGCCTGGCTGAAGGTGACCAGGACGTCCTTCCGGTCGGCGTCGGTGGGCACCCCGCCCTCGCCCTTGCGATAGGTGATGGCGATGAGCACCGCCGAGAGCCAGCGCCGGTAGCGTTCGGCCCGGGCCAGTTCGAAGGGGCCCTGAATCTGGAGGTACTCCTCGGTGAACAGCCCCGTCTCCGGATCTTCAACCACAATGGTTTTCCCCTGCCGCGGCTGTTCCTGCCGGGCCTCCGCCGGCTCTCCCTGTTCGGGGAGGCTTTCGGCGGGCAGGAGGCAGTAGAGCCGCCGGCCCTGGCCTTCCCAGTGCAGGATCCGGAAGTCCTGTCCGCCCAGGGAGATCCGGGTGGTGTCCTGCGGGAGGAGCATGTCCACCTCCTGCCCCTGTACCGCCGTCCTGTCGATTCCCAGCAGGCCGAGGAAGGCGTCGTTGGCCTCCGTGACGGTGTTGTCGCCGCCCACCTCGATGACGGGGAAGGGGCATCCCGTCGCCGCCTCCGTCTCCGCCGGTGGTTGCGCGGCCGGTTCTTCTTGTTTCGCATGCTGGAGATTGCGTTGCAGCTTCGTCTTGAGGGCCAGGGCATGCTGGACGGCGCCGCCTCCGGTGGCCGCGCCGACGGCGATGAGGGCCACCCCCGTCCAGGGCACCATCGCCGGGAGTCCGAACTGCAGGGCCAGGGCGAGCACCGTGAAGCCCTGGCAGAGCGCCTGGATGGAGGCCACCGAGAGCTGCATGTCCGGGAGGGCAGAGAGGGGGACGTAGAGCCCGGTCAGAAGGATGTAGAGTACCATCAGGGCGGCCCACATCCCTGCAGGCAGCCCTTCGGCGCTCCGGGCGTCGCCGAGAACGAGAAGAACCACGGCGATAACGATGGAGATCAGCGGCGGGAGCGACGCGATGCGTGCGGACAGACTCATGGACTTCCCCCTTCACGGTCGATGGAAACGATGTTCTTTTCTATCCTACCACGCTGTCCGCCCTCGCCTGTGGTCCCCTGTGAGGTGGGGGGTGGGCATCAGGGCTCATTCTCGACGATCCGGTTGCCGCAACGGCCACGTCGTCTCCGTCTGCCGGGGGCGGCCGCCTCCCTCCGGCAGTCCTCGCAGAG
>JAIPGA010000031.1 GCA_021736445.1 Synergistales bacterium
CCGCCGGTTCGCCGGTGGGCTACGGGGCGAGCTATGTCGCCGAGCGTCCCACACAGCTGGCCACCCTCCCCGTGCGATATGCCGACGGCTATCCCCGGCTGCTCTCCAATGTCGGCAAGGTGCTGATCGGCGGGAGCTCCGTGCCCATTCTGGGGAAGGTCTGTATGGATCAGATGATGGTGGATGTCACCGTCCTCGCCGGGGTCGGTGTGGGCGACGAGGTGGTCCTTCTCGGCAGTCAGGGCGGGGCCGGGATCGACGAGAACGACATGGCCGAATGGTTCGGCAGCGTCAACGACGCCATCACCAGCAGCATCGGAGCGCGGGTGCCCCGGCGGTACCTGTAACACGCTCCCCGTGGGAGGAGTCCCGCACACAAGTCCAGAAGCGCGGAAACATCCGGGCCTCCTGTCGACAGGGGATGTTCCGGATGTTTCTCTTTTATGCACCGATGCCCGGTACGCAGTTCGGTACAATTGCGTTACAATTCCTGTACCCTTCGGGAGAAGGAACTCCTGAAGAAACGCCGGCTTTCGGGTCTTGCGAGGTGTCTGTGTATGGCCAGAGTGATGGTCTGTGGGTGCGAGGGGAGCGGACGGAGTACGGTGGTGTCGCTGCTGGCGCGCTATCAGGTGGCGCAGGGGTGGCCTGTTCTGGTGATCGATGGCGACTGGAACAACGACGGTTTGCCGGGGAAGCTGGGATTGCCGTTTCCCGAGCGGACCCTGGTGGACGAGCTAGGAGGGTTCTCCGGATTGAACCGGGGGATGCTCCGCTGGCGGGAGGGCAGCGGTTCGGCGGAGTATTTCCAGCACCAGTATATCCATGTGGACGATCTCCCGCTTTCCTGTGTGAGCAGAAAGGACAACTTTGCGCTCATCGCCACCGGGAAAATCGAGGCGTGCGGTGAGGGCTGCGAGCCCTTCCTCGATGATCTCTCCTGGGAGTTCCTGGAAAACCTGGAGCACCAGGGGTGGTGGGTCTTCGTGGATACCGGCGAGGGGATGGACCGGCTTGAGGGGTCCGTAGGGACGGTCTGCGAGGCCATCCTGCATGTGATGCGTCCCGAGGGCGAGGATCTTTGCACCACGCTGCGGATCCGTGAGATACTGCAGCAGGCAGGGCTCGATTGCATGCCCCTGCTCAACAACATCGACGAGGAACGGATCGAGGAGGTCCGCGCCGGCTTTGCCGGGCGGGGGCTTCCCGTAGAACTGGCGCTGCCCAGGTACGAGGCGCTCTCCAGGCCCCGCGGCGCGGAGTCCGGCCACGTACAGGTGCAGCCCGAGATGCTTCCCTACCTCGACCGGATCATCGGGCGGCTGCGCGCGGCGATCCCCGGCAACGGCGCACCGGCCTTCCGCTGACGGCGGCGACCGGAGGATCGACGCCACGGCCGTCCCAGGCCTATGCTGACGAATGGAAGGAGAATGCTTGCGATGCCCACTGTACAGGTCTACTCGCTGAATGCCTTCGGAGCCGACTCCAAAGGCGGCAACCCCGCAGGCGTGGTGGCCGATGCGGAGGGAATGACCGATGCGCAGATGCAACAAGTGGCCCGGCGCGTCGGCTACTCCGAGACCGCCTTTGTCCTGTCGGCGGAGAATGCGGCCTTCAAGGTGCGGTATTTCACGCCCCGACGGGAGGTGGACCTCTGCGGCCACGCCACTGTGGCCACCTTCCATCTCCTGGCGCGGCTGGGCAGGTGCTCGGTGGGGCCGACCTCCCAGGAGACGAATGCGGGGGTGCTCCCCATCGAGGTGTTGCCCGACTGGTCGGTGCTGATGGACCAGGCCCTTCCGCAGTTCGGGGAGACCGTCCCCGCCGACGACATCGCCGCGGCCTTCCCCTATGCCCGGGGCATCGCCGGCGCCGATCTGCCCGTCCAGGTTGTCTCCACAGGCCTGCGGGATATCATGGTGCCCGTGTCCACCATGGAGCAGCTTCTTTCTCTCCGTCCGGATTTCGAGGCCATGACCCGCCTGAGCGAGCGCTACGACGTCACCGGCTGCCACGCCTTTACCCTGGAGACGAGAAAGGGTTCGACGGCGCACTGCCGGAATTTCGCGCCCCGTTTCGGCATCCCCGAGGAGTCGGCCACCGGCACCTCCAACGGCGCGCTGGCCTGCTACCTCTACCGCCACGGCGCCGTGGGGCCGGAGGCGCTGGACCGTCTCTCCTTCGAGCAGGGCTACGCCATGGACCAGCCCTCGGAGATCCGGGCCAGACTGCACACCGGAAACGACGGGGCTGTCCTGCGTGTTCAGGTGGGAGGCGCGGCGGTTCCCTCCGGCCGTTTTGTGGTGGACGTGGACCCGGAACTCTAGTCCCCTGATCGCACCCGGCCGCGGCAGGTGTCCCCGGCCGGGTGCCGCCCTTCTTCCTCCCGAGATCGTCGCGTTCGCCTTTTTCCCCTTGCCCATGCCGGGCTCCCGGGTTCCCGGGAGCCCGGTGGGACATGTCTGCTTCCCTTTGTCTCCTGTCCTGTGCCGTGGCGGTGTTTCCCGCCGGATCCCAGGATGATGCGTCCGGCCTGCGGCGCCCCTCTTCTTGACAGAAGGGGTGGAGTGCGGTATTGTCTGTGTAATAAGCGGGACAGTTCGTCCCGATTTTGGGGGTTTCTATGGAACAGAAGGAGCGGAAACGGGACACCGTTGGAAGGGTCACGGCCGTCATGGATCTTCTCTGCTCTTCCGAAGGGACCTACAGCCTCCGGGAGCTCCAGAGCAGGACGGGGATCCCCAGGAGCACGCTCCACAGGCTTCTTCTCGCTCTGGAGCGCGAGGAGTGGGTGTATCGGGATTCCGCTTCGGAGCGGTTTCGCCCGGGTATCCGCTTTTTCCTTTTGAACAACAGGAGCCTCTTCTACCAGGAGCTGATCCACGTCGCCGCACCGGAGATGGAGCGGCTGATGCAGGAGACGGGGAAGACGGTCCTGCTGAGTGTGCTGGAAGGGTTCGCGGGGCTGTGCATCCACAGCGTCGAACCGCGGCAGGCCGTCAAGTATGTGGCCCACCGGGGGATGACGATCCCCCCCTACGAGGGGGCCTCCGGCAAGGTGCTGCTGGCCTTCTGTCCCGAGGAGCGGCGGCGGCAGATTCTCGACGCTGGCCTTCCTGAGGGATGCGACAGGGCGGCGTTGACGACTCAGCTCGAGGAGATCCGCCGTCAGGGATACGCCTACAGCCGGGAGGAGTGGATCCGCCACGCCGGGGATATCAGCGTGCCGCTCTTCGACGGCCGGGGGCGTTTTGTGGCCCAGCTCGGTCTGGCCGGACTGGTGACCAGCTTCGACGGCGAGGAAGAGCGGCTGCTGCAGCGGTTGCAGAGGGCGGCCGAAAGGATGGGAACGGCGTTATAGCCCTGTCGTGCCGGGGGAAACGGTACGTATCCATTCGAGGATTTGAGGGAGGTTGTTCAGAAAATGGCAAAGCAGTTGATCGAATGTGTCCCGAACTTCAGCGAAGGCAGACGGAAGGATGTCATCGAGGCGATCGTGAAGCCCTTCAAGGAGACCAGGGGCTGTTACCTCTTTGACTACCGGGCCGACGAGGACCACAACCGTCTTGTGGTCAGCCTGGCCGGGGAGCCCGGCGTCATCGGCGACGCCGTGATGGAGGCCTCCAGGGTGGCCGTGGACAGGATCGACCTCAACAGCCACGAGGGCGCCCATCCGCGTGTCGGCGCGGTGGACGTGATCCCCTTCACCCCGATCAACAACATCACCATGGAGGAGTGCGCCGACCTGGCCCACAACTTCGGCGAGCGCTTCAGCAAGGAGCTGGATGTCCCCGTCTATTTCTACGAGGAGGCCGCCAAACGGCCCGAGCGCAAGCGGCTGGAGGTTGTCCGCAAGGGGCAGTACGAAACCCTCAAGGAGGAGGTCTCCAAGCCGGAGCGTCACCCCGACGTGGGCGAGCCAAAGCTCCACCCCACCGCCGGCGCTACCGTCATCGGGGCCCGGAAGTTCCTCATCGCCTACAACGTGAACCTCAACACCACCGACGTGAACATCGCCAAGACCATCGGCAAGCGGGTCCGCGCCTCCGGCGGCGGCTTTACGGCCGTCAAGGGCATCGGTCTGCCTCTGGAGGAGAAGGGCATGGTTCAGGTGAGCATGAACCTGGTGGACTACGACAAGACGGCTGTCTACCAGGTGCTGGAGTTCATCCGCATGGAGGCGGCCCGCTGGGGCGTCACCGTCAACGGCACCGAGGTCTACGGGATGATCCCCGCCCAGGCCGTGCTGGACAGCGCCTCCTACTACATGCAGTTCGACGACTTCGACCCCAACCAGGTGCTGGAGCTGAAGCTGCTGGAGCTGATGGGCGAAGAGCAGTAGCCCCGCAGGCTGCCTGAACAGACAGGACGACAAAGGAGCGATGGCATGAAGCTTTCGGAGATGACGGTACAGGATTTTGTGGGCGAACTCGCTTCGGATTCCCCGGCCCCGGGCGGCGGGAGCGTAGCGGCCCTGGCGGCGTCGCTCGGCGCGGCGCTGACGGCCATGGTGGCCAGTCTCACCGTGGGCAAGGAGAAGCACCGGGAGCACTGGGAGGCCATGGAGGAGGTGCGGCGCAAGGGCGGCGATCTGCACGCCAGGCTTCTGCAGCTCATGGAGGCCGACACGGAGGCCTTCAACGCCTTCATGGCGGCGCTGAAGCTCCCCAAGGAGACCGAGGAGCAGAAGGCGGCCCGGAAGGAGCAGCTCCAGAAGGCCAAGCGCGGCGCCATCGAGGTTCCCATGGACACGCTGCGCTGCTGCGCCGAGGTGGTGGGACTGGCGGAGACCGCCGTCTCCAGAGGCAACCCCAACGCCGTGACCGACGCAGGGACCGCCGCGGTGCTGGCACGGGCCGCTGCGGTGGCCGCGGCCTACAACATCAAGATCAACTTCGGCGGGCTGAAGGATGAGGACTTCGTCGCCCGGACCAGGAGCGAGATGGACGGTATCCTGACGGATATGGACAGCCGGGTGCCGGCCATCGAGCGGCAGGTCGGCGAAGCAATCGGGTAGGAAACGGCAGGGCGGAACCGGGGCATACCGGTTCCGCCCACAGTGACTGCGACCTTCAAAAGGAGGTTGGAACCATGGATATCAATGTGATGAACAGCGAGGCCATGCGGATCAAGCTCGACGCCGAGCTTCCGGAACATCCGGGGTTTGCCGAGGGCGTCCGCCGCGCGCCGGACCGCGGCTGGACACTGAACCGGCACGAGACGGAGCTGGCACTGAAAAACGCCCTCCGCTACGTCCCCGGGGAGCTCCACGAGACCCTGGCGCCGGAATTCATGGAGGAACTCCGCACCATGGGGCGGATCTACGCCTACCGCTACCGTCCGGCGGGCCGGATCTACGGCAAGCCCATCGACGAGTACAGGGGCAAGTGTCAGGCCGGTAAGGCCTTCCAGGTGATGATCGACAACAACCTCGATTTCGACGTGGCCCTCTATCCCTACGAGCTGGTGACCTACGGGGAGACCGGGCAGGTCTGTCAGAACTGGCTGCAGTACCGTCTGATCAAGAGGTATCTGGAGGAGCTCACCGAGGACACCACGCTGGTGCTGGAGAGCGGCCACCCGCTGGGGCTCTTCAAGTCCCGCCCCGAGGCGCCCCGGGTGATCCTCACCAACGGGCTGCTGGTGGGGCTCTTCGACAACCAGGAGAACTGGCACCGCGCCATGCAGCTGGGGGTCTCGAACTACGGCCAGATGACCGCCGGCGGCTGGATGTACATCGGTCCCCAGGGGATCGTCCACGGCACCTTCAACACCATCCTCAACGCCGCCCGGCAGCAGCTCGGCGTGGGGGCCAAGGACAACCTGGCCGGCGTGCTCTTCGTCTCCTCCGGTCTCGGCGGCATGAGCGGCGCCCAGGCCAAGGCGGTGGAGATCGCCGGCGGCGTGGGGATCATCGCCGAGGTGGACAAGTCCCGTATCGAGACCCGCCACAGCCAGGGCTGGGTCGGCAAGGTGGCCGGAAGCTGCGAGGAGGCCTTCGGCATGGCCCGGGAGGCCATCGCGAAGAAGGAGCCCCTCTCCATCGCCTACCACGGTAACATCGTCGACCTGCTGCGCTACGCCGTGGAGCAGGGCGAGGAGATCCCGCTGCTCTCCGACCAGACCTCCTGCCACGCGGCCTACGACGGCGGCTACTGCCCGGCGGGGCTGACCTTCGCGGAGCGCACCGAGATGCTCCACAGCGACCCCCAGGCCTTCCGGAAGCGGGTGGACCAGTCGCTGCGGGAGCACTTCGAGCTGATCAAGAAGCTGGTCGCCAAGGGCACCTACTTCTTCGACTACGGCAACTCCTTCATGCGGGCCGTCTTCGACGCCGGCGTCACCGAGATCTGCAAAAACGGCCGGGACACCCTGGAAGGGTTCGTCTGGCCCTCCTACGTGGAGGACATCATGGGCCCGGTGCTCTTCGACTACGGCTACGGTCCCTTCCGCTGGGTCTGCCTCAGCGGCGACCACGAAGACCTCCGCAAGACCGACCAGGCGGCCATGGACTGCATTGATCCGGACCGCCGGCCTCAGGACTTCGACAACTGGCTCTGGATCCGCGACGCCGAGAAGAACCAGCTGGTGGTGGGTACCCAGGCCCGGATCCTCTATCAGGACGCCGAGGGGCGGCTGAAGATCGCCCTGAAGTTCAACGAGATGGTGCGAAACGGCGAGATCGGCCCCGTCATGCTCGGCCGGGACCACCACGATGTCTCCGGCACCGATTCGCCCTACCGCGAGACCTCCAATATCAAGGACGGCAGCAATATCTGCGCCGACATGGCCACCCAGTGCTTCGCCGGCAACGCCGCCAGGGGCATGACGCTCTGCACCCTCCACAACGGCGGCGGCGTGGGCATCGGCAAGGTGATCAACGGCGGCTTCGGCATGCTGCTGGACGGCTCCGAGCGGACTGACGAGATCCTCAAGTCGGCCATGATGTGGGATGTGCTCAGCGGTGTGGCCCGCCGCGCCTGGGCCCGCTGCGACCACTCCGTAGAGGTGGGCCGCGAGGTGAACGCCAACTACGAGGACAGCTACCACATCACGCTGCCCTACGTGCCCGCCGACGAGCTGGTATCCAGGGCAGTTGACGAAGCGTGGAAGCAAACGTAGCATAGGACAATCGATCCGCTCCCGGCTGGGGCCGGGGGCGGATCCGGATGCCCCGCTCCGTCCCCGGATGCCGCTGCCCGGAAGCGGCGGAAGGGAGCGGTTCCGCGGGGAAGCCGATCCCACGTCGAGAAAGAGAGACAAGGAGGGTCCACCATGGCAAAGATGCTTTCGGACATCGAGATCGCCCAGCAGGCGACGATGAAACCCATCACGGAGATCGCGGCGCAGCTCGGTATCGAGGAAGACGAGGTCGAGCAGTACGGCAAGTACAAAGGCAAGGTCTCCTTCGAGCTCTGGGACCGTATCAAGGAGCGCGAGGACGGCAAGCTGATCCTGGTGACGGCCATCACGCCCACGCCGGCCGGCGAGGGCAAGACCACCACCACCGTCGGACTCACCCAGGCGCTGGCCAGGAAGGGCAAGAAGGCCGGACTGGCCATCCGCGAGCCCTCGCTGGGGCCGGTCTTCGGGATCAAGGGCGGCGCCGCCGGCGGCGGCCACAGCCAGGTACTCCCCATGGAGGATATCAACATCCACTTCACCGGGGACATCCACGCCGTGACGACGGCGCACAACCTGCTTGCGGCCATGGTGGACAACTCCATCCATCAGGGGAACGAGCTGGGGATCGACGCCAGGCAGGTGGTCTTCCGCCGGGTGATGGACATGAACGAGCGCTCCCTGCGGCATATCGTCATCGGTCTCGGCGGCAAGCCCCACGGCGTACCCCGCGAAAACGGCTTTGACATCTCCGTGGCCTCGGAGGTCATGGCTGTGCTCTGTCTGGCCACCGGCATCTCGGACCTCAAGGAGCGGCTCGGCCGGATCGTGGTGGCCTACACCTACGGCGGCGAACCCGTCACCGCCGGCGATCTCGGTGCGGCGGGCGCCATGGCCATGCTGCTCAAGGACGCCATGAAGCCCAACCTGGTCCAGACGCTGGAGCACGTACCGGCCTTTGTCCACGGCGGACCCTTCGCCAACATCGCCCACGGCTGCAACAGCCTGCAGGCCACCCGCTACGGCCTGAAGCTCTCGGACTACTTCGTCACCGAGGCGGGCTTCGGCGCCGATCTGGGGGCAGAGAAATTCCTGGACATCAAGTGCCGTCTCGGCGGGCTGCATCCCTCGGCGGTGGTCATCGTGGCGACGGTGCGGGCGCTCAAGATGCACGGCGGCATGGACAAGAAATCCCTCACTGCGGAGAACCTGGAGGCCCTGGCCGGCGGGATCCCCAATCTGGAAAAACACATCGAGAACATGAACAGCTTCGGTCTGCCCGTGGTGGTGGCCGTCAACGCCTTCCCCACCGATACGGAGGCCGAACTGAACCTCGTCCGCGAGAAGTGCCAGGCCCTGGGCGCCGAGGTGGCGCTCTCCAAGGTCTGGGCCGAGGGCGGCGACGGCGGTGCCGAGCTGGCCGAGAAGGTCATCGCGGCCACCGGGAAGCCCAACAGCTTCCACTATCTCTACGAGCGGGACGAGACCCCCAGGGAGAAGATCCGCAAGATCGCCACGCAGATCTACGGCGCCGGCGACGTGCAGTACACCGCCAAGGCGGAGAAGGATCTGCAGCAGATCCACGACGCCGGTATGGACGAGCTTCTGGTCTGCATGGCCAAGACCCAGGCGTCCATCTCCGACGACCCCACCGTGGTGGGACGACCCGACGGCTTCACCCTGACGGTGCGCGAGGTCCGTGTCTCCGCCGGAGCCGGCTTCCTCATCCCCATCACCGGCAGCGTCATGACCATGCCCGGGCTCCCCAGGAAGCCCTCGGCGCTGGAGATCGACGTGGACGACAAGGGGCGTATCTCCGGGCTCTTCTAGGCCCCCCGGCGCAGCAACCGGAATTGTGGGAGGAGAAAACCTGAGGGTGTCTCCTCCCAATGTTTTTTGTCCCATCCCGCAGAAAGGAAACGGAAACACAGTGAGAGGCTCCCGGCCGACAGGAAAACGAGACCGGCCGGAGCCCGATAAAGGAAGTGGTCTGCCGTGAAATGCACTACGAAACAGCTGGTGATCCTCGCTCTGATGATCAGCCTCAACGTGGTTCTCACCCGTTTCGCCAGTGTCCGGATCGCCATCGGGGGCATCGAGGGGATCCGGATCGGCTTCGGCGCCTTCCCGGCGATCTTCACCGGTCTCACCATGGGGCCGGTGGCGGGCGGTGTCGTCGGCGCCCTCGGCGACGTGACGGGGTTTTTCGTCGCCCCCATGGGGGCCTACCTGCCGCATTTTACCCTCACCGCCGCCCTCACCGGCATCCTGCCGCCGCTTTTCTGGAACATCGCCGGACGCAGGGAGGCCTTTCTCCCGATTCTGACGGCCATTGTCGGCACCCAGACGGTGACCTCCGTGGTGCTGGTGCCCTTCTTTCTGAAGATGCTCTTCGGTCTGCCCCCGGCGGCCACCGTGCCCGGGGCGGCGGTGAGTCTCGTCCTGGCGACACCGGTCTACACGCTGCTCTACCTGAAGCTGGCCAGAAGCCTCGACCTCAGTCCCGCCGCCGGCCGCCATTTCTAGCATCCCTCCACCTTCTTCGGCCTCCCGGCGGGCGGCCTTGGACGGTGTGGCCTGCGCACTCATCCTGCAGCCGGTCTTTCCATCGTCACAGTGGCCATATGGCGGACAGGGTGCCTCCAGGTCCGGGGAGTGGTGTTTCCGGAGGCGGTCGGCACTCCGCCGCGGGCTGTATGCAGTATAAGACGGCCGGTCTGGAGGGAGGCTTTGACAGCCTCGGGGGAACCTGATAAATTGTCTAACTAGGATACAAACCTATCGGAGGTGTTACTGAATGCGAAGGAACCTTTCCCGTTTTCTGATCGCGTCACTCTGCGCTCTCTTTGTCCTTACCTCGGCAGGGCTGGCCTCGGCAGTGACCTTTGCCCCCATCGCTACAGGCTCCACAGGCGGCACGTTCTACCCTGTGGGCGTCATCCTCGCCAATACCTTCAACAAGGAGATGGAGGACGAGGGCTACCAGTTCAAGGCCATGACATCCGGCGGCAGTACGGAGAACCTGGAGATGATCCGCCAGGGGGCGACCATGTTCGCCGTCTGCGGCAGTGTCCCGGCCCGGAACGCCTATATCGGGGTGGACAACTACGAGGGACAGGAGATCAAGAATGTCCGTTTCGTCACCGCCCTCTGGCCCGAAGCGGTGCAGCTGATGTACCGTGAAGGCGTGGGCATCGAGAAGATCACCGACCTGAAGGACAAGAAATTCAGCGTCGGCCCGGCCGCCGGCGGCGGTGTCTTCTACATGCCCATGATTCTGGAGCCCTTCGGCATGAGCTTCGACAGCTTCAACGCCCAGTACATGGGCTACGGCGACTCGGTCCAGGCGCTGCAGAACCGTCTGATCGACGGCTGCTATCTGGCGGCGGGCCTGCCCACCTCCGGTGTCTCCCAGCTCTACGCGGGCCAGGTTGCCGTGGACATGATCGAGTTCAGCGAGGAGGATGTCGCCAGGATCCGCGAGCTCTATCCCTTCTTCGCCCGGGTCAAGGTTGCCGCGGGGACCTATCCCAAGCAGGAGGAAGCCAAGTACGTGGTGGGCATCAAGTCCTCGTTGATTTCCCAGAAGAGCGTGGACCCCGAGCTGGTCTACGGGATGCTCGACGCGCTCTACATCAAGCACCTTGACGAGGCCCAGCAGGAGCACGGGGCGCTCAAGACGGTCACCCTCGAGGGTGCGACCCAGGGGCTCTCCGGTGCGCCGCTCCATCCCGGCGCCGTCAAGTTCTACCGGGAACACGGTGTCGAGGTGCCCGAAGAGCTGGTGCCGCCCGAAATGAAGTAGACCCTTTGTGAGCTCCAGAGACCGGCGGGTACGGCACGGCCGTATCCGCCGGTTCTCCTTTGTGTGGCCGCGGTTTCTATCCGGAGTATCCTGGAGGACGATGGACGATGGCAAAACGGAATTTCGCGGGGAAACCGGCGCTCTTTGTCACGGTGTTCTGCGTCGCTGTCTCCCTGATTCATGTGTACTACAACAGCTTTGGCCTTATCGAAGTGGTGCAGAAAAACATGATCCACATCTCGCTGATGATGGGGGTGATCTTTCTCACCGTCCCCGCCGGGAAGCGCTCGCCCGGGACGAACCCGTCGAAGCTGGACTGGGTCTTCTTCGCGCTCTCCCTCGCCGTGGGGATCTATCTGCTTGTCTCGCACCAGCGCTGGGTGGAGACCTTCCTGCGGCCCAACCAGATGGACCTCGTCTACGCGGCTGTCTTTATGCTCCTCATCATCGAGGCCGCGCGGAGGACCGTCGGCGTGCCGCTGACCACCATTGCGGTGACCTTCCTGGTCTATACCTACGTAGGGCCCTGGATGCCGGGCGCTCTGGCCCACATGGGGTTCGGCGTGGAGCGGATCATGATCCGCATGACCATGACCTCCGAGGGGATCCTCGGGGTGGCGGCCATGGTGTCGGCCTCCTATATCTTCATGTTCATCCTCTTCGCGAGCTTCTTCAAGGCCACCAAGGCCTCGGAGTTCTTCAACGATCTGGCTTCGGCGCTCACCGGGGGGACCAGGGGCGGTCCGGCCAAGGCCTCCATCTTCGCCAGCGCCCTGACGGGCACCATCAGCGGGAGCTCCCAGGCGAATGTGGCCACCACCGGATCCTTTACCATCCCGCTGATGATCTCCGTGGGCTACAAACCCTACTTCGCCGCCGCCGTGGAGGCCATCGCCTCGACGGGCGGGGTGCTGATGCCGCCGATCATGGGGGCCGCCGCCTTCATCATGAGCTCCTACCTCGGCGTGCCCTACAACACCATCATGATCGCCGCCATCACCCCGGCGATCCTCTACTACTGGACGCTTTTCCACATGGTTGACCTCGGCGCCGTGCGGTGGAACCTCTCGGGGCTGCCCAAGGATCAGCTCCCCCGGTTCGCGGAGGTCATGAAGTCACGGGGCCACCTGCTCGCCCCGCTGGTGGCCATCATCGGCTTTCTGCTGATGGGTTTCAGCCCGCTCCTGGCCGCCTTCATCGGCATCGTCTCCGTTCTGGCCGTCTCCTTCCTGCGGGCCGAGACGCGCCTCAGCTGGGGGGAGTTTTTCCGGGCCCTGGAGGAGGGGGCCAAAAACGGGGCGACCATCGCCATCATCTGCGGGATCATCGGCTTCATCATCGCTTCCGTGGGGATGACGGGGATCGGCCAGACCATCGGGAACAACATCATCAAGTGGTCCGGCGGGACGCTGGCGTTCACCGCCTTCTTCTGCATGATCGCCGCGATCATCCTGGGGATGGGGCTTCCGGGTCCGGCCTGCTACATCATCACCGCCACCGTGGCCGCGCCGGCGCTGGTGCGGATCGGGGTACCCCAGCTGGCGGCCCACTTCTTCGCCTTCTACTTCGGCACCATGTCGTCGGTGGTGCCGCCGGTGGCGCTCACATCCTACACGGCGGGGGCCATTGCCCAGACGGGACCGAACCGGGTGGCCTTCACGGGGCTCTTTCTGGGGAGCGCCGGTCTGCTGCTGCCCTACATGTACATCAACAACCCGGTGCTGCTGGGGATCGACTTCCATGTTCTGCGCTACATCACGGTGCTGGGGGCGTCGCTGGCTGGGCTCTACTCGCTGGCCATCGCCGTGATCGGCAACCTGAAGGCCAAGGTGGCCATCTGGGAGCGGGTCTTCTTCGCCCTGGGCGCCTTTCTGCTCATCACCGCCGACATGAACATCCGGTCTGTCGGGATCTGCGTCTTCGCGGCCGTCTACGTGCAGCATCTCTACCGGCACCGACGGTCCCGGCAGGGGTGAACCGACGCGGCGGGGGTTCGTCCCCCGCCGCTCACGGTCACTCTACCGGTTCGTTGGGCAGCGAGAAGGAGAGGAAGCGGTCGAAGAGGGCGGTCTTGCGGAGGTAGCAGGGCGGGTCCGGGAGGTCGGCCCGGACCTGTTCCTCGGAGGTCTCCACCAGGCGAAGATCTCCAGCTTCCAGAGATAGCGCACCGTCATCGGTGTCGCGGGTGTGCGGCTCCAGTTCTGCACGCTGTGGATCTCTTCCGTGGTGTTGGGGTGGAGGAACTCCCCGGCCCGTTCGTCCAGCACCACAAAGCCGCCGGGGCGTGAGCGTTCGCGCTTGCCCCGGCGGCCCTCCTGTTTCCCTGCGTCGTTCCGGACAGAGGTCTACCGCCCGGTGCCGCCCACCACCTTCAGCGGCGGCTGCTTCTCCGCCAGATCGGGGTGGGCCTGTTTCCAGGTCTTCACCGGCAGGCCCCAGACCTTGATGAAGCCGATGGCGGCGCCGTGGTCGAATTCGTCGGCGTCGGTGTAGGTGGCCAGGCCTTCGCTGTAGAGGCCTTCACCGGATTTCACGCCCACCACGACGGCCTGTCCCTTGTAGAGCCGCAGGCGCACAACGCCGGTGACGTGCTGCTGGATGTGGCCGAAGAAGGCGTCCAGGGCCTCCTTGAAGGGGGAGAACCAGTTGGCCTCGTAGGCCATCTGGCCGTACTGGGCCTCCATGTTCGTCTTGCCCAGCAGGACGTCCTTGGGGAGGGTGATGCTCTCCAGCGCCTTGTGGGCGTCGATCAGGACCTTCGCCGCCGGGCACTCGTAGACCTCCCGGCTCTTGAAGCCCACCAGCCGGTCCTCCAGCATGTCGATCCGTCCCACGCCGTAGGCGCCGGCCACCTTGTTGAGCTCACTGATCATGGTGACGCCGTCCACGTTCTCGCCGTCCAGGGAGACGGGCTTGCCCTTCTCGAAGCCCACCTCGATGTACTTCACGTCCTCAGGGGTGTCCCAGGGGTCGGCGGTGATCCGGAAGGCGTCGCTGGGCGGCTCCTGCCAGGGGTCCTCCAGGACGCCGCACTCGATGGACCGGCCCCACATGTTCTCGTCGATGCTGTAGATCCCCGAGGTCTCGTTGGGCACGGGGATGCCGTGCTTGGCGGCGAAGGCCACCTCGGCCTCCCGGGAGAAGTGCCAGTCCCGCACCGGGGCCAGAACCTCCAGGTCGGGGTTCAGCGCGTTCACGCAGACCTCGATCCGCACCTGGTCCTGTCCCTTGCCGGTGCAGCCGTGGGCCACCGCCACGGCGCCTTCCACCTCGGCGATCCACACCAGGTACTTGGCGATCAGCGGGCGGGAGAGCGCGGAGTTCAGCGGGTATTTGCCTTCGTAGAGCGCGTTGGCCTGCAGCGCCGGCTGGACGAAGCTCTCCACGAAGTCCTTCCGCAGGTCCATCACGTAGGCGTTGACGGCGCCTGTGTTGTAGGCCTTCCTTTCGATCGCCTCCAGGTCGATGACGCTCTGTCCCACGTCGGCCGTGAAGGTCACCACATCGTATCCCTGCTCCTGGAGCCATTTGATCGCTACCGAGGTATCCAGTCCGCCGCTGTACGCCAATACGACCTTGCCTTTGTTCTGCATCTTCAAAAACCCTCCTCCGGGATAATCAATACAAAAAGGTCCGTCCCCTCTTGTCGAAGGGACGGACCTCTACCAGTCCGCGGTACCACCCTGATTGCCGGATTCGATCCGGCCGCTCGCTTTGCCTTGTATCGGAAGACTACCGGGTTCCTACTTGGAATGGATCCTTTCTTCGGAACCGAGCTCCGGGGCTCTCTTCAGCGGTGCCTCCCGAGAAACGCTTTCAGCCGATGGCGTCTCCTCTCTGTCGGTCCCGGCACAGCCTACTCTCCCCATCATCACTCATATGAAGGGAACAGCTGCATCTGCATCGCATACGTCTTCGTCTGAGCCGAAACAGTCCGTCCATACCGGGAGACCTCCATCGAAAATAAACGTTCCTTCCGTCGCTAGCCGGAAGTATAACACACTTCAGCGCCAATGCAAGGCCGAAATCGCTCTTGTGGCCGGACAGCGACAGGCCAGCTCCGGGGCACCGGCGGCTAGCCTTTCCCTTCCAGGTAGTTGAGAGCCGTGGCGGCCATGATCCGGACCCCCAGAGGGAGCGCCGTCTCGTCGGGGAGGAAGCCCTGGTTGTGGAGCCCGGGCATCGCCTCCGGCGGCGTCCCCGCCGGGCGGCAGCCCAGCCAGTAGAAACAGGAGGGCACCGTCTGGGCGAAGTAGCTGAAATCCTCGCTGGCGAAGGGGATCTTCTCCATCCGGATCACCTGTCTGCTCCCCAGCACCTCCGCCGCGCTCCTCTCCACCGTCTCGACGACCGCGGGGTCGTTGACCACCGAGGGGTAGCCTTTGATGTAGTCCAGTTCACAGCGTCCGCCCATGGCGGTGGCGATCCCGTGGGCGATCACGGGAATCCGCGCTTCGAGGGTCCGGCGCGCCTCGGGGCTCCCGGAGCGTACCGTGCCCTCCAGCTCCACCCGGCCGGGGAGGATGTTGTAGCGTTCGCCTCCCTTGACGACGCCGAAGGTGAGCACGCCGGCGTCCTGGGCCCCCAGATTGCGGGAGACCACCGTCTGGAGCGCCGAGACGATCTGCGCGGCGATGACCACAGCGTCGATCCCCATTTCCGGAGCCGAGGCGTGGGCGCTCTTGCCGTGGACGGCGAGCGCGAGGCGGTCCGAGGCGGCGGTGGTGGGCCCCGGCGTGAGGCCGATCTGCCCGGTGGTCATGGAAGGCCAGACGTGGAGGCCCACCATGGCGTCCACCTTCGGGCGTTCCAGCACGCCGTCGGCGATCATCCCCGGGGCGCCGCCGGTGGGGTTGTTCTCCTCGGCGGGCTGGAAGACGAACTTCACGGTGCCTTTGAGCCGCCTTTTCATCGCGGCGAGCACCATGGCCACACCGAGCATCATGCCCGTGTGGGTGTCGTGGCCGCAGGCGTGCATCACCCCCGGCCGTTCCGACGCGAAGGGAGCGCCGGTGTCCTCCTGCACAGGCAGGGCGTCCATATCGGCCCGGAGTCCGATGGTTCCGCCTTCTCCCGCCTCCCCGCGGAGCAGACCCACCACGCCGTGGCCGCCGATCCCCTCGGTCACCTGGAGCCCCAGATCCCGCAGCGTCTGGGCCACCAGGGCGGCGGTGGCCGTCTCCCGGTTGCTCAGCTCCGGATTTCTGTGGATCTCCCGGCGCAGCTCCATATAGCGTTCCCGCGCCGCCTCCTCCTGGTTGCGGATCTCCCGGGCTATGGTCATTTCACAGTCCCTTCCGTCTCGGCGCTTCTGTGTTCTGCGCCGGGCTCTGTCCAGCGTCCCGCCGCCAGGACTCCCTCCTTGTAGACGGCGAGGATGGCTGAGCGATCCTGGAGGAGCCTCAGGTCATCGAAGGGGTTCCCCCGGACCACCAGGATGTCGGCGCGGAGGCCTTCCCGGAGGGCGCCGGTCTCGTCCCCCAGGCCGATGGTGGAAGCGGCCGTGGAGGTGGCCGACCGCAGCACCTGGGCCAGCGGCATCCCCGCCTCCTGCAGGGCTTCCAGTTCGTAGGCGTTCTCCCCGTTTGGGATAAAGGGCATCCCCGAATCGGATCCCATGGCCACGGTGACCCCCGCTTCGAGGGCCTTCTTCAGGCTGGCCAGGCGGCGCCGGCGGCTGCGGACGGCCTTTTCGACGGCGTATCCGGGGAGGCCCGAGGACGGGCCGTACTGTTCCATGCGTTTGCCGTAGGAGAGGGTGGGTACCAGGATGGTTCCCTGGTCGAGCATGGTGCGGATGTCTTCATCATCCAGGACGGTGCCGTGCTCCAGGGTGTCGCAGCCGGCCTGCAGCGCCACCTTGACCCCGCGGCTTCCGTGGGCGTGGCAGGAGACGGGGACATTCTGGTTGTGGGCCTCTTCCACGGCGGTGCGGGCCTCTTCCAGATTGAGGGCGTAGGCGTCGGGGGAGGAGCTCTTGCGGAAGGTGCGTCCGCTGGTCATCAGCTTGATCACATCCACCCCCATGGCCAGCAGTGTCCGTACCGCCTTGCGCACCTCGTCGGGGGAGTCCATGGTGTGCCGTTCCGCCACGGCGAGGTGGGGTGGGTAGACGGGGAAGTCGGCCCCGGTGGGCATGATCTTGTAGCCGCTCACCAGCATCCTCGGTCCCGGTACCAGGCCGTCGGCCACGGCGTCCCGCAGGGCGATGTCCACACCGTCCTCGGCGCCGAGGTCGCGGACGGTGGTGAACCCCGCCTCCAGGAGCTCCCGGGCGTTGGCGGCGCAGCGGAGCGTCTTGCAGGGGACGCCTTCGGTGAGCTGCTCCAGCTCCCCCCGCCCCCGGGAGAGCTGGACGTGGGTGTGGGTGTCGATCAGCCCGGGCATGACGGTGGTCCCGGGGGCGTCCACCACCCGGAAGCCTTCCGGTATGGCGGCGTCTCCGGGACGTATCTCCAGGATCCGGCCGTCCTCGACGAGGAGGGCTCCGCCCTCCGTGGCGGTGTGGGCCCTGCCGTCGTAGAACCGGTCGGCCCGGATGGCGAAGGCTTTCGTGCCGTGTTGCCGTGCGTTGCTGTCCATAGGTGGTTCTCCTCTCTGTCCGGTTCCGGCGGTGCTATCCGTCGTCGCTCGTCACGGCGGTTTCCACCGCAAGGGGCAGCTCAGCCCGGGCGGAGCTGCGGGCGATCTCGTCCCGGAGGACAAACTGCAGGAGGTACTCCCCCACAGGGAGAGGCTCCGTGTCCAGGGTGACGGTGAAGTAGAGGTCGTGCAGCGCGCTCCGGAGCTCTCTGTGGAAGGTGACGACATCGCGTTTGGCGGCCAGCCTCTCCCCCTCCGGCGAGAGAAACCGGACGTCCAGCGCCAGGCGGATCTCCCGGAGGGTGTCCTGGTTCATCCGCAGGGCGAATCCCTCCACCTCCAGGTAGATGCGGGCCGTCTCCCCGGAGGGGTAGGCGTGGCTCTCCCGGGGCGTGTAGAGGCCGAACCCTTCGATGGAGGCGGCGTAGCGACAGCTGCGGATCTGCAGCGGGGGCCCTTCTCCGATCGGATGATCCGGAGAGGACGCGGTGGGCGGCGTCTCCACGGCGGAGGCGACGGTCCCGGCGAGTGCCGCCAGCAGAAGAGCGAGGATGGTGACGGCGATGGGGCAGGGTGTTCGGTGCATAGGCGTTCTCCTTTCCCTAAAGACTCATGGTATAATATATCATTGCCAGTCAGAGCGGCGGGCCTCCCGTCGCTCTTTTCCGTGATTTTCTATGCAGGAGGCATACAGTATGACTGATTCAACGGGCGGACCACGCGACTTCGGCCGGGTGATCCCCCTTCCGCTGGAAGAAGAGATCAAAAACAGCTATCTGGACTACGCCATGAGCGTCATCGTGGGCCGGGCCCTCCCGGACGCGCGGGACGGCCTCAAACCGGTGCAGCGCCGCATCCTCTACGCCATGCTGGGGCTCGGTCTGCGGCACAACCAGGGCTACAAGAAGTCCGCCCGCGTCGTCGGGGAGACCATGGGTAAGTACCATCCCCACGGTGACTCCGCTATCTACGATACCATGGCGCGGATGGCCCAGGACTTCAGTATGCGCTATCCCCACGTGGATGGCCAGGGAAACTTCGGCTCCATCGACGGCGATCCGCCGGCGGCCATGCGGTATACCGAGGCCCGTCTCACCGCACTGGGCGAGGAGATGCTCCAGGATATCGACGAGGACACCGTCGACTGGGGGCCCAACTTCGACGACTCCCTGCAGGAACCGCTCACCCTTCCCTGCCGGCTCCCGAATCTGCTGATCAACGGCAGCTCCGGTATCGCCGTGGGGATGGCCACCAACATCCCGCCCCACAATCTCGGCGAGGTGGCCGATGCGCTCTGCTATATCCTCGACCGCAAGGAGGACGAGGAGGCGGAGCTGGGCGAGGTGATGCGCTTTCTCCACGGACCGGACTTCCCCACCGGGGGGCAGATCCTCGGCCGTGAGGGGATCATCGATGCCTACCGAACCGGCCGTGGGAAGGTGGTCATGCGGGGCCGCACCACCATCGAGGACCTCCCCCGCGGCAAGCAGGCCATCATCATCAACGAGATCCCCTATCTCCTGAACAAGACCACCTTTATCGAAACCATCGCCAAGAACGTACAGACCAAGCAGCTGGAGGGCATCACCGATGTCCGCGACGAATCGGACCGCAACGGCCTGCGCATCGTGCTGGAGATCAGCCGGGACCACAACGCCCAGCTGACCCTGCGCCAGCTCTACAGCCGCACCCAGCTGCAGAGCACCTTCGGGGTGATCAATCTCGCCCTGGTGAACGGTCAGCCCAGGGTGATGCCGCTTCTGGAGATGCTGTCCATCTTCCTGGACTACCGTCGGGAGGTGGTGCGGCGGCGTACGGAGTTCCGGCTGCAGAAGGCCGAGGCCCGGGCCCATATCGTGGAAGGGCTGCTCAAGGCGCTGGATGTCATCGACGAGATCGTCGCCCTGATCCGTGCGTCCAGGGACACCGACGCGGCCCGCGCCGGCCTGATCGAGCGTTTCGATTTCTCGGAGAAACAGGCCCAGTCGATCCTGGACATGCGGCTGCAGCGGCTTACCGGTCTGGAGCGGCAGAAGCTCGAAGAGGAGTATGAGCAGCTGATCCGGCAGATCGAGTACTACCGCTCCGTTCTGGGGGATCCCCAGATCCTGGATGGGGTCATCAAGGAGGAGCTCCTGGATGTCAGGAGGCGTTTCGGCAACGAGCGGAGAACGGAGATCGTCGACGAGATCGGCGATTACTCCAGCGAGGACCTGATCCCCGAGAAGGATCTGGTGGTGGTGCTCTCCCGGGACAGCTATCTCCGCCGGATGCCGCTGGAGGACTACCGCTGTCAGGGCAAAGGCGGCAAGGGGGTCAAGGGGGCCACGCCCAAGGGCGAGGACGAGATCGCCTTCGTGACGGTCGGCTCCACCCACCGAAATGTGCTGCTCTTCACCTCCCGCGGGCGGATCTTCGCCATCCGGGGGCACATGATCCCCCACCCGAAGGCGGGCAAGGGGAAGCACGTCTCCCGCTTTATCGCCCTGGAGGAGGGCGAGCGGGTGGTGGCCATCCGGGACAGCCGGCTGGCCGGGGCGAGGTATGTCTTCTTTCTCACCAAACAGGGCATCGCCAAGCGGATGCCCGCCGACGAACTGGAACGGATCACCCGCGCCGGGCGCCGGATCCTCACCCTCGCCCCGGGTGACGAGATCGCCAGGGTGCGCTGCAGCGGCGGCGGCGAGGATCTGCTCTTCGTCACCGCCGCCGGGAAGGCCCTCCGGGTCTCGGAGGAGGAATTCCGTCCACTGGGTCGGCAGGCCAGAGGGGTGCGCGGCATCCGGCTGGCCGAAGGCGACCATGTGGTGGGCTGCGACATCGTCCGGCCGGGGCGGACCCTGCTGCTGCTCAGCAGGCGGGGACTGGGCAAGCGGGTGCGCTACGACGACTTCACGCCCCGCCACCGGGGCGGCCAGGGTGTCCGGGCGATGAACGCCGGGGCCAGAACCGGCGAGGTCATCGCCTCCTGGGGGGTTGCCGAGAACGACAGCGTCATGGTGATCTCCAGCAGGGGGCGGATGGTGCGCTGCAACGCCTCGGAGATCCGCCTCCTGGGGCGTCAGGCCACAGGCGTCATCGCCGTGCGTCTCGACGACGGCGACAGTGTGGCCGACATGGGTGTCATCCGCTGTGACACCGAAGAGGAGGAGTAACGATGCGGCTGCGTCGCGAGGGCGCTCCCGTTATGGGCGGACTGCTCTTCGCCGTCGCCGGCGGCTGGATCATCGATCCCGCCGTCGCCGCGGGGCTGGCGCCGCTGCTTGTCCTGGTGGTCTGGTTCTACCGGGATCCGCCGCGCAGTGCCGGCGGCGGAAGGGAGGCGGCGGTGAGTCCCGCCGACGGCAAGGTGGTGGAGATCGACTATGCCTCCCATGCCTTCACCGGGCCGGCGTTGCGGATCGGGATCTTCATGTCGCCGCTGGATGTCCATGTCAACCGGGTTCCCCTGAACGGCGCGGTCGCCTTTCTGCGCCATGTCCCCGGCCGCAAGGCCATGGCCTTCCATCCCAATGCGCCGGAGGAGAACGAACGCCTCTACATGGGGTTGCAGAGCGAATTCGGCCCCGTCGTGGTGGTGCAGATCGCCGGCTTCCTGGCCCGGCGGATCAGCTGCTGGGTGCGCGAGGGCGACCATCTGGAGCGTGGAGGGCGGTACGGAATGATCCATTTCGGTTCCCGCGTGGACATCTATCTTCCCCGGAGAATGAGCTGTTCCGTCCGGGAAGGGCAGCGGGTGCGCGCAGGGGAGACCATACTGGGAGTGATGTACGGTGGGGCGGAGGAGTAAGAGGAAGCGGATACCATTCAGCAGGCTTGTTCCGAATATGATTACCAGCGGGAACATCCTCTGCGGTGTGCTCTCGCTGGTGATGACGCTCCATGGGCATATCGTCCCGGCGGCGTGGCTGGTCTTCGTGGCCATGATGTTCGATTTCATGGACGGCAAGATGGCCCGGCTGCTCGGCGGCGGGAGCGAATTCGGCGAGGAGCTCGACAGCCTTGCCGATATGGTCAGCTTCGGGGCGGCCCCGGCGCTGCTGCTCTACAAGGTGGCCCTCTGGGATCTCTGGGGGATCCTCGGGGCCCTGACGGCCGCCTTCTTTGTGATCTGCGGTGCCTTGCGTCTGGCCCGGTTCAACGTCACCCACAGCGACGGAAACTACTTCGAGGGGCTCCCCATTCCCGGAGCCGCTCTGCTGCTCTCCTCGCTTGTCTTCGGCGGGATGGTGCCCCTGCCGCCGGTGATGGCCCTGGTGACGCTGGGCACCGCTTCACTGATGGTCTCCAGCGTACCCTTCGGGAATCTGAAACAACTCCAGTGGGACCATGTCAACCAGCGCAGGCTGGTCTTTCTGGCCGGGCTGCTGGTGGTGCTGGCGGTTGTCTTCCAGGAGCGTTCTCCCCTGGTCGGTACGGTGATCTATGTGGTCAGCGGATTCTTCCGCTTCGACTGGGGCGCCTGGCTGACCATCTCCTGGGTTCCCTCCCGTTCCACCGAACGGGATCTCTAGCCTTCCCGGGGCTGACGGATCCCCTTCCATGGTCTTATTTGCGGAAGAGGAGCACCTGAAAGACGATGCTTTCCCTGTCTTCGTTGATGTAAAAGGGGAGGGTGAAGGTGTAGCCGCTCTCCTCGGGCATGCGGAGGGTCTTGATGTTTTTGCCCTTGAAAAGCTGGGGTGGGGTGAGGTCCAGGCCTTCAAAGCCGAGCTGGGAGAGGGTGACCACCGACTTCCCGCTGACCATGTTGCCGATCTCCCCGATGACGCTCATGGCCATGTCGTCGTCGATGTCGGGGGCGATCATCCCCTGGGAAAGCTTCTCCACATAGGTGGAGAAGGCCTGCTGGTTCATGAAGATGGTTGAGGTGCCGTGGGCGCCCTCGCCGTAGATGGAGACCAGGCTGGCCACCACCGCTCCCGGAGCACGGCTGCCCACGGTGACCCCCTCCTTGTTGAAGGTCAGCTCCAGCCCGAGGGTGCTGCTGACCTCGATCAGGCTTCTTCCCGATGCGTTGACCAGTTTGTGCAGCCGTGCGAGCGTTTCGTTTTCTACCGGCACAGTGGAGGCCTCCCCGGCGGGCTATCCCCGCTCCCCTTGATCCAGGTTCCCGAGTCTCGGCCAGAGGAGATAGACCAACAGAATCGACAGTACAAGCGACGGGAGCATGAAGCTCCCGTTATAGGTGATGGAGTACAACCAGATCGACGTTCCCTCCGGAGCGTAGCTGGCGAAAAAGAGGGCACCCGAGAACACGTGACAGAAGAGCCGCACCGCTGTCCCCAGGCATATGCCGGCCCACAGCGGGGTGCGCAGGAGGGCTGCCGTACCGAGAGCGCCGAATGCCAGCGGGTAGTCGAGAAGCGCCTGCGCGGGATGGACGATGTATCCGCCCAGAGCCAGCTGGAGAAGCCCCGAAACGGCGCCGGCCCCGATGCCCCACCGAAAGCCGTAGCGTAGCGCAAAGAGCAGGAGCGGTACATTCTCGATGGTGATCGAACCGCCCTGGGGCATCCTCCAGATCTTGACGTAGGAGAGGGCCACCGAGAGCGCCACCACCAGAGCCCCTTCAACCATGACGCGTGTGCGAGTGCCGTTCATGCCGCATTCCCCTTTCAGTTGCAGAGAACGGCGCCCGGCACCGCCGGTCGGGGAGTGCCTGCAGGCCCGTTCCCTACGCCGGTACGAACCGGATCAGGTTCCAGGGGTCGGTCTGTTCCTCTCAGCCGTGCTGGGCTCCCCCCGGGCATTCCCGCTTATATCGCCTCCGCCCTCTGTTGTCAAGCCGCGCACCGTTCCTCAAAACATGGACAAACATGACATTGCCCACACGTCACCCGAACGGTACTGGTGACGGTTCGCGTGCGGAAATCGCACCCGCAGCAGACGGTGTGGTCTCCCTCGTCGGGATCTTTTGTTGCTGTTGCGACCCGGAACGAGAGGATCGGCTTTCTTCCTGCCTTTTTGCCGACCGCCTGCGCGCTGCAAGCGCCGCTTCCTTTCGGGCGACCTTCCTCCAAAACGACCACACGTGCCCGTTCCGATTCCTCGCGGGTAGGAGCGGGGCGTTACGGTCGCGGCGATTGGGTT